>JAEZJB010000071.1 GCA_023415845.1 Chloroflexota bacterium
TGCCAGAGGTGGACCTGCGGCTGGCTTTGAGGGCGGTGTCACCGTCGACGCCTTCACCAGGCTGGAGCACGTACCCCCGCTTCGGCTTGGGTGGCCCAAGGCGAAGGGGTGAACCCCAGTTTGCCCAATTCTGGTACCACGACAGCACGGATTCCCAGCCGCGGGCATAGCGATCGCGAGCCGTGACGGCGTCGGGGGCGTTTTCATCCCAGCCGTCGGGATGAAGCGTGACGGTGGTGCCTTGGGGATCTGGTTCGAAGCTGATTGTGACTGGATAGGCTCGGTCACCGAGGGAGACCGAGTGATACGCGAGGCTCAATGACGTCCCGGGTTGCCAGTCGGTGATCTCCCCCATGACATAGCCTTCGTCGCCCAGTGCGTCCCACCGCTCGAACCAGCGCCCACCGACGCCGCGCTCGAAACCAATACCGACGGCGCGGTCCGGATTGTTCCAGAAAAAGGGACCGGGTCGCCACCAGCGATCGACCTCGCCGACGAAGATCTCGAAGGCGACCGGGGGCGGTACGGAGACGGTGGAATTGATGAGGATGGGGTCAATCGAGGGCATCGTGCTGACTCCTGCTGGTATTGGCTGGATTTCGATCATTCCCATTATGCGTGGTCATTTCCGCCAGGATCAGCATGCTCGCATCACCATCAATGCCAGGCTCTGGTCAGGGGGCGATCGGTGTCGCTGCCGGGTTGACGGGGACCTCCAGCGGGTTGATGAAGCAGGTGGCGAACCTATCCGTGAAGAGGTTGACGCCTACTGGCCAGTCACCTGTGGCGTCGGCGGTCGCGAACTCGCCCTGGCTCATGGACTCGGGAATGAGTTCGTGGCGCAGGGCACAGGCATATTGGAGTGCAGCCCAGTCCTCATTGTGGGGATTGGTGACTACCCGGCCGAAGAGTGCCTCGACCGGGCCCATGATGGCGCTACAGGTTTCGTCTGCCGCCGCGAAGGCATCAAACGGGCCTTCTCCGGATGCCTGGGGCGTCCCGAGAGGTTCCGGTGGCGCAGGAGAGACGTACTGATACCCGCCAGGTACGTATGGCTCGGGGGCGAGAGTGCCAGGAAATCCATGATCGGTCATGCACCGTGCCCAAGCCAGTTTCAACTCATCGTATTCAGCCTGGGTGATCTGGTCGTCAGCAAGGATTTCGCGCTGGCGATCGGAGGTGGCGGTGGTCAGCGCCTGATCGAATTCAGCGGCCCAGGGTCCGGGAGTGGGTGAAGACGCCGGTGTTTGGGCCGCGGAGGGGCTGATCAGCAGGAGGGTGCCCGTGACGAACAGTGCCAACGACTCGACCAGACGACGCATGAGGTGACCTCCGTGGGCAAAGAGCGAGATTCCTGCGAAGCGAGTGTGAGCGGAGTGGAGTGGGAGGTCACGGGGGCCAGCCGCCATTTGGAGCAGGCAGGTGTACGCTCGGGCTTGACGACGGAATCGCCTTCGGTATTGACAAACGATATATCGCGTTGTAACTTTATACCCGTTGGATTGATGATGCTCACGAAAGGACCGCCAACAATGAAAACGCCGATTGAAAAGACCTTCCCATTTGGGCGATTCCGCGAGGAAGCCGGCATGCCGCACGATGGCCGGGGACGCCACCGGGGTGGGCGACCGCACGGTGAAGGACTCCGAACTGGTGCGCCGCGTGCCCGACGGGGTGACGTGCGACTCGCCATTCTTGCCCTGCTTGCCCAGGAACCGGCCAACGGGTACAGCCTGATTGGCCAGATCAGCGAGCGGACGGAGGGGCGATGGCGCCCCAGCCCCGGCTCGATCTACCCGGTGTTGCGCCAACTGGTCGATGATGGGCTGGTGGAGAGCGAGGACGCCGAGGTCGAAGGTGCTGGCTACACCATTACCGACGCGGGACGTGCCTACCTGGCCGAACACCAGGAACGAGCGTCCAGGGTGTGGGAGAACGGGCGTGGCCTGACAGAAGGTCAGGAAGCGCTACGACTGAGTCTGCGCAAGGTGATGGGGGCAACCCGCGAGATCGCGGAGTCTGGCACCGAGGAGCAGCGGCAGCGTGCCGTGACCCTGCTGGATGAATTGCGCCGATCGTTCTACGGCATTCTCGCCGAGTAATCAGCGGCAGATTCGAAGACCACAGATCGAAGGCGCCACGCACCTGCGTGGCGCCTTCGGCGTTTGCGGCCTGGTCTAGCTCGTGGCGAGATGCTCGATCACCTGGAAGACAAGCTCGGAGGCGGTGTCCGCGCCGTCACGGTTGACGAGAACGGTGGCGGTGACCTGGCGCCCATTGACCGCCGGGAAGTGGTAGGCCGCCGTCGAATACCCGGGGCCGCCACCAGTGTGGCCAGCGACGACGCCATACGGATTTGCGCGATCGATCATCACGCCGAGTCCGTAGGCGGGGCGCCGCATCCAGGGATGTGTGGTGTCGACTGGCGTTTCGAGCAGCATCTCGTTGACGAGGATGGCATCCAGGATGCGCCGCTCGCCCAGGAGGAGCCAAAGGAATCGGGCGGTGTCGAGCGCATTCCCGACGACCAGGCCGTGGGCCACCCAGCCTGGATGGTACCGACTGGTGACGTTTTCGATCCGGCTTTCGGGGTTCAGGCTGGTGCTGAAGCCAGGCGTGAGGGGATGCATCTCGGCGAGCCTGGTTGCTACTCCGAATGAGGTAAGGCCATAGGGTGAGACGAGCACCTGCTGCAGGAGCAACGAGAGGGGGAGGCCAGATTCGGCCTCCACAATCAGTCGAAGCAGCATGTAGCCGATATTCGAGTATTGCCACCCATGGCCGGGGATGAACAGCAGGCCGTCAGTCAGCGTTTCAGCGAGGAATCTGGAGGGTGACCACGGTTGGTCGGGGTGGTCCTGCAGATCGCGGTGATAGGTGGCGATGGACCCGTAGTCCGGCAGTCCGGCAGTGTGGTTGAGCACCTGGCGGATGAGGATGGGGTGATCGATGGGGAAATCGCGGAGTCGCTGCTGGAGGGTGTCGTCGAGCGACATCGACTCCTTGCGTTCGATCATGTGAAGGAGGAGGGTGGCGACAATGGTTTTGGTGATGCTGTAGAGCGGAAAGACCGCTTTGGGGGCAAGGGGGCGCGTGCGGTCGAGATCCGCGTGGCCGACGGCGACTGTCCATGGTTCGCCGTCCACGATCAGGGCGATGGTGGCACCGGGGATGTCGGCGGAGGCGAGGTGGCTGGTGGCAAGATCGATGATGGCGTCGGCAGGAAAGCTCGGCATGAGGCCCCTTTCGGTTGGCGCGAACCGGTAACGCCGCGAGTATACGGAGTCGCCTGAAGCCGGAGGACCAGACCCCGACGCATTGCTCCTGTCAGCATGGTCCCGGGGTGAAGAAAAGGGAACCGCCACCCCGGATCGTTCCGAGGTGGCGGTTCGGCGTGGACCAGCGTATGGCCGGTCGAAAATTAGCGGGTGGCAGGCCCAACCGTGATCGGGCCGCTGACGATGGTGCCTTCGGTGACGACCAGGCCAGCGCTGCCGCCGGACAGTGGGCGGTCGTGGTCAGTGGCCGCGATCGTGACGTCATCGACCTGGCCGCGAAGGGAGTTTCCTTCGACCGTCAGGCTCAGGGTGTAGTCGTGGTCGACCTCCCAGGCGAACGGCACTTCGGCGAGGACCTCGGGGTGATTCACGCACCTGACCAACTGGATCGTACCGCCGTGCGCGAGAACGAGGGAGTAGTAGCGACGCATGCCGCCAATGCGGGCAGCGACGCCGGCGGACTCGGCCAGCGGGGTGCGGATGGTGGCCGACACGGTGTAGTCGGTCCACTCTTCGGTGCCCTGGGCGATGAGGCCGGTGCCGTGACTTTGGGAGAGCTGGAAATCAACCGGCCAGCGCGGCTCCCAGATATCGACGCCATCGACCCAGGCCTCGCGCCACATGATGCCGTCGCCGGTGCCCTTGCGGAAGGTGGTGTCTGGAGCACCGGTCCAGCCGAGGTGATCGAGCAGGAGGATGTCAGCGGGTGAGCCAGTGACCTGGAGCCCGACCTGCTGGATCGGGGTGTTGTCGAGGGCGGGAATCGTCCAGGTGATGGTCGACTCCTGGCCGGGCTGAAGGGTTATTTCCGGTCCGGTCAGTTCCTGGAGTGCGTCATTCTCGTCGTAGACACGAAAGGTGAGAGCCGCCGAGATGGCGCCGCCGTTGTCCGCTGGCGTGGACACCTTCGCCGTCACCTGCTGGCCCGGATAGAGGGTGGGAGAGGCGAAGAGGCGGTAGCCACGCTTGGTGAAGACGAGGGTTTCGAGCGGGGTGAAGGTCGGGGTGGTGACGATGGCACCAGCCGAATTCAGGGTAATGGCGAGCTGCCCTTCGACGTTGGCGACGGAGGCGGACTCGGAATCGAAGGCGGTGAAGCCCTGGACGGAACCGGGCAGGGAGAAGGTGAAGCGGGGTGCCGCGCCGGGTTCCTGGGTTTCGAGGCCAGCCAGTCGCTGGGCGGCGGTGACCAGGCGATCGGTTTCGAGGACCGCGTCGGAGATCCCGCGACCACCCTCGGCCGTGGAGAGGTAGAG
>JAEZJB010000081.1 GCA_023415845.1 Chloroflexota bacterium
CGAAGGAATAGGTTCCGGGTGGGACGTCGGCGAGGAGAATGGTGTCATCACTCGGGTCCTGGTCGGTTTCGTCGTTGTTGCAGCCCGCTGGCGGGTTCCGCATGCCGATTCCACCAGTGGTGTTGAGCGCCACGCAGACCTGCTCACCGCCGGTATCGACCCCATCGAGGGAAACCAGCACACCGGTCGTGTCGCCGGGCTGCTCCGTCGGTTCTTCGGTGGCAGGCTGTTCGGTTGGCTCCTCCGTGGCAGGTTGGGCACCACCCTGGGCGGTCAGCGTGACGTCCGTTTGCTGGTTGGGGTCGATCACCACGTCGTTCTGCGAGACCGGCTCGAATCCGTCAACCGTGCCCTGCTGGCGAAGTTCGTATATGCCTGCTGGCACGCCGTAGAAACCGGTTCGCCCGTTGTTGGGGTTCTGGTCCAGTTCCGGTGTGTCGCACGATCGCGCGATTTCCTCGTCGTTGTCGTTGAACAGCTGGAAGCAGGCGCCACCAATCGGGCTGCCATCTTCGTCCTGCAGTGTCACCACCAGATCGCCAGGCGCCGAAGGCGTTTCGGATGGTGCCTCGGTGGCTGGCTGCTCGGTGGGTGTTTCAGTCGGCTCTTCAGTGGCCGGCTGCT
The DNA here is from genome assembly GCA_023415845.1 of Chloroflexota bacterium. Classification (GTDB taxonomy): domain Bacteria; phylum Chloroflexota; class Chloroflexia; order Thermomicrobiales; family UBA6265; genus JACCYX01. The sequence goes on from JAEZJB010000081.1 coordinate 625, forward strand.
CGGTGGGTTGTTCGGTCGGCTCTTCAGTCGCTTCGCCTGCGGGCTGAATGGTCACGTTCAGCAGGTCGTCGGCAGTGGTGATTTCCACTTGCTGATCGGCAACAGCCTGGTACCCCTCCGGGACCTGGGACATACGGAGTGTGTAGGTTCCGGTCGGAATCTCGTACATTCCGACCTTGCCGTTGAATGGGAAGCGATCGATACCGTCATCGGTATCACACCCCTGCTTGACGACGCTGCCGTCCTGCACGAGTTCCCAGCAGGCTCCGCCCACCAGGTTGCCTTCCGGATCGTACAGGTCGACCTGGAGGCTGCCGGTTCCGGCGGGTTGCTCCGTGACCTGCTCAGTTGGTTCGGCCGATGGTTCTGCGGTCGGTTCGTCAGTTGGCTCGTCGGTCGGTTGCTCGGTTGGCTGGGCCGAAGCGGCACTCTGCAGCGTCACGTCAACCGTCTGCCCGGCATCGAGGGTGAACTGCACATCCTGCGCCGGTTCGTAGCCGTTGGGGGTGCGGGTTTCATGCACCCACCACGTGCCAACGGGAACATCGAAGAAACCGGTGCGACCGTCATCGGCGACGTCGCCATCTTCATCACACACGTCTTGCGAGATCGCGTTGCCATTGTCGTCCCGAATGACGAAACAGGCGCCGCCAACAGGATTCCCCTGGTCGTCTTCCCGAAGCACGACGACCGTTCCCGTCTCGTCGGCGGGTTCCTCGGTCGGCGTCACATCGACGCGAACGACCTCATCGATCTGGTTTCCGTCGCCAGTGACGGTGATGGTCGTGTCCTGGGCGCGCGGGAAGTCGGCTGGTCCATCGGACTGGTGAAGGGTGTATTCACCGGGTGGCACGCTGTCGAAGGCGGTGCGGCCGTTGTCGGGATTGGTGTCGCCGTAGTCGGCCCGGTCGCACGATTCCTGGACGACGTTGTTGTCCTGGATCAGTTGCCAGCAGGCGTTTCCAATCGGATTGCCATTCTGGTCTTCAAGGGTGACGACCATGGCGCTCGGGAAACCACCCTGATCGACCTCATCGCCCTGGTCGTCGGCGATGATGTCGGAATTCTCGTCACCAGCGTCAGCCTGGTTGTCGTCATTGCCCTGGTCATCGCTGTCATCACCAGGCAGTTGCTCGCCGCCGCCCTGTGGTTGCAGCTGAATGGAGTTGTCGCCATTCTGCAGGTCGACGGTCTGTTCCGGCAGCGCTTCCTGGCCAGCGGGCGGCTGGACCTCGGCGAGAGTGTAGCTGCCCGCCGTCAGGCCGGTCGGGAACGTCATCGTCGCGGTGCCGCTGCCGTCGGCACAGGCCTGGTTGGTGAGGCCGCCTCCGCCGTACAGCTGATAGCATCCGCCCCCGGCTGGGGAACCATTTTCGTCAAGCCGCTGGATGGTGAGCGTGCCGTAGGGCAGGCCCTGGCTGTTGACGACGTTGCCGTTGGAATCGAGTGAAATGCGCGTCCAGCCGGGCGAAAGTGACGCCTGCTGGCCACTGCCGACTGGTTCGCCATTGGCTATGAGCTGCACTGAGGTGCTGCCACCCTGGGAGGAGACCAGGATGTCGAGCGTGCCACCATCGGGAGCCGGCACGAACGTGCCCAGGTCGGTCTGGACGGTGTAGATCGCATCCACGGCCTGGGCTCGGGTTGCGTTCGTGTGCGCATCATATTGAAGGAACACACCGGCCTGGCCGTCGGCGACCGAAAAGGAGTCCGGGCCGCCGAAGATGAACTGGTTGCCATTCTGGTCGTTCACGGCAAACTGGACCGTATAGGACCCCGGCGTCAGGGCAAACGTTCCGCTCCAGATACCCCCATTGTTGGAGAGGGCGGTGGCCCCGCAGGAGGTATCCCAGTCGCCACACCCAAGCTGCGACTGGAAATCTCCAAACGCCACGACTTGCGTGACGCCGGCCGGCACATCCTGGCCAGTCACGGGGGCGAGTGGACCAGCCTGCCCCGGCGCCGCCAGCAGGTCGTTGCCGGTGAGCGGCAGGAGTAGCCCCAGCAAGAGGGCAAAGGCTCCGGTCAGGTGAACCCACCAACCAGCGCGGCCAAGTTTCTGGACCCTCCGGCGCCTGGCGACGGTTCCACCGACCTGATTGGTTGACTCCTGGTCTCGCGCCCGCATTGACGTCCTCCGTCCCTTGCTGGTGTGTTCTTGCTCGATTTCACGGCCCAGGAGTCCCCGGCCGGATTGGTTTGTCAGGTTGTTGCGTTGAGAGTACCCCTCTCCGGGCGACATTGCACGCATGTTGCGCCAGACCTCTGGTAGCCACAAGGCAGTTTGTGATGCCTTGCGAAAGCGGACTTCGCGTGGCCCGGTGGCCGTCGATCCCCTCGTCCGCAACCTGCTACGGACAGGCAGATGGCGGCGAGGGAATCGACAAGAGGCATGGCACGATGGGAAGGGGTGGAATGGGAGAACGGAGCGTGTGCCTCTCGTTCATCACGACGCGCGAGACACAGTTTTGGTTACGGCACGAGGTGTGGCACCACGCTCACGTGTCCACGCTTGTGAGGCTGGATACGATGTCAGCGAGTTCCTCGGTCGTGGTGTCCTGACCAGGGGTGGCGAGGAAGACGTGAGTGACACCCACTTCCACCAGGGCAGCCAGGGAACGACGGACATCCTGAACTGATCCGGCGACGACCAGTTCGGCCATCAGCTCGGTGGGAATCGCCGCCCTGGCGGCCTGGACATCCCCGCCTCGCCGCAGGTCACCAAAGCCGCCGCCTTTGGCCAGAATCGCCTCGGTATTCATGGCCTGGCGCACATCCTGGATGATCCGGGGAACGTCAAAGCGATCGGATTCCAGCAGGCGCTCCATACCCGGGAGCGCATGAATGGCGATCACGGTCGACTTGCGTAATTCGTAGAGGGATTCCGGATCGTTGGTGATGGTGACGGATGAGCGGGAGTAGAACCGGAGGCCAGCAGGATCGCGCCCGGCCTCTCGGGCGGCGCTTCTCACAGTCGCGATCGACTCCCGCAGGAAATCGATGGACGCCAGGTCGTTGAAGATCACGCCGTCGGCAAACTGGCCGGCGAGCCGGAGCGCCAGCGGCCCGACCGCAGCGAGGTAGATTGGGATGTTGCCAGCCAGCGGGCGAATGACACGCTCCCAGCCCCGAATCTGGAACTCGGTTGCAGAGTCCGGGCTGGTCGAGCGCATTCCCGGAGACCACCACTGGTCCAGCAGGCCAAACGTTTCCCGCAGCGCCCTCACCGGCTTGCCGACCGGAATCCCCAGCGCCTCCCGATACCATTCCTCCTGGCCACGACCCAGGCCGAGAAACGCCCGGCCATCGCTCAGCAGATCGAGTGTTGAGGTCGAGGCGGCCAGCAGGGCAGGGTGACGGTAATAGGGATTGGTCACGCCAGTCCCAAGTCGAACGCGTTCGGTCTCGCGGGCCATGGCGCCGAGAACGGCGAAGGCATCCCAGCCGTCAGGATCCTCGAGACACCAGACGCTCTCGATCCCGGCGACGTCGGCCATCCGCGCCAGGTCGAGCGTGCGGTTGACGGCAGCGCGTATCGCCTCCCGATCACCTTTTCGTTGAGCTGCGGACCATCCTCCCGGTCCGGCATCAAGGGCAAATTCCACCTGGTGCTATCGAGCGCGGTAGTAGATCAACACGCCGCCCTGGCGCTCGTCTCCATGCCCCTCGATCCTGCCCTGCTGGCCGTCGTGCATGGTGTAGTCGTCGCCACGCTGCAATCCAGCGGCCGTGTCCTTGTCGACCAGGGTGGCGAACATCGAGTGCTTTCCGCAGGACCAGACATGGTCGTATCCCTCGACCGGGCGCATGCGGTGACGATCGCGGGGATGACGGCGACCGACTTCGCAGAGAGGATTGGGACCGGAAGAGCTGGTTGTCGAGGATTCCATGGAAACCGGGTTACTCCTGTGCATCACGTGCCAGAACCATATGTTGCTGTGGAAAGTATCGTCGATTCGCGACGTTCGCTCGGAGTCCCGCGGCATCCGGAAGGTCCCACGCCGGCATATCGCTGGCCCGCAGGCTGCACACCAGGCACTTCGTTCCGTGTTGAGGTGAAGGCGTACATTCATCGCTCCCGGCAATGCTGTACCGCCCCGTCACCTGCCCGTATGATGGCGGAGCCAATTACGCGGTTCAGCCCATGGATAATGCACGCCGGAGGGAACATTCCGTGATCACCAGTGCCACCGAGATCAGGACGGTCGCCGTCATAGGGGCGGGCACCCTTGGAGCCCAGATTGCCGCGATGACGGCGGGCAGTGGCCGCACGGTTCTGCTGTTCGATGCGGCGCCCAATGCCGCCTCCGCCGCGATCGGGCGCCTGCGGTGGATGCTGGAACCGGTGATCGAGGACGGACGCCTCGACTGGGACCTCAACGCTGTGCTGGCACGGATCATCCCGGTGGACAGCCTTGGGGAGGCCGTTGGCCCGGCCGACCTGGTCATTGAAGCGGTGCGCGAAGACCTCGATACCAAGCGGACCGTCTTCGCCGAGATTGGTGTGCTAAACCCGACGGTGTTGCTCGCCACCAATAGCTCATCGCTTCCGTCCAGCAGCCTTGCCGATGTTGTTCCGGACCCAGGCAAGCTGGTCAACCTGCACTTCTTCTCGGAATTCTGGATTCGATCCTGCGTCGAGTTGATGGGATGTGGGCAGACGAGCCAGCAGACAATGGAAATCCTGGAGGAGTTTGGCCGGTCACTGGGGCTGTACGTCGCGGTGGTCCGAGGTGAGAGCAAGGGCTTCATCATCAACCGTGTCTGGCGGGCCGTGAAGCGTGAATCACTCCGGGTCGTCGACGAGGGGCATGCCGACCCGGAGGATGTCGACCGGCTCTGGGCCTTTTTCTGGGGGATCGACTACGGTCCGTTCGGGATGATGGACAGTATCGGCCTCAACGTGATTGCCGACATTGAGGATACCTATATCGCTGTCAGCCAGGATCCCACCGACCAACCGTCGGCCGTGCTGCATGAACTCGTGGACGCCGGCAACCTGGGAGTGAAATCCGGACAGGGCTTCTACACCTATCCCGACCCGTCCTACCGGCGGCCGGGCTGGCCGCGTGAGGCCGAATAGGACCATCCTTCCGCCTCCGGATTGCCACGAAGGCGGAAGCCGCGATGTTGGCCTACCAGCAATGTGTCGCTGGTATGGCGGGATTTGGACCCCTCGATGCGTACGTTAAGGAGCAGAACTCGACGGGTCGTCCGCCGGGGGACATTCCTGCTTTGTACGAAATCGGCAGCTGCGTGAAGAAATCGGCGCCAAAAGGCGCATGGAATCAGCGAAAATGCGGATTCCTGCAAACTTCATTTCCTGCAATCCCGTTTTTGCCGCCGTGCGTGATCTACCATGGAGATGCCGGGGAGGTGGCGCTTACAGACTGCGGAGGAACTGCTCCGTCAATGCGAGCCCTTCCCTGAAAATGGCCGGGCGCTGGCCGATGCCGATCCGCAAGTGGCGCTCGAGTCCGAATGCTGCCCCGGGTGCAAGCATGACGCCAGCCTCGCTGGCGAGCCGGTTGGCCAGCGTCACCGAATCGAGGTCGGCTGTGTAGGTCATCATCGCCAGCAGTGCGCCTCGTGGTTCCTGCCAGCCAACGAGGTCGGCATTGGCGGCAAACCACTCCCGGGCGGTGGCCAGGTTCTCTGCCATGATTGCCTGGTTGCGCGGGATCACCCGGTCACGAAGCTCGATCAGGGCACAGGCAATGGCATCGGAGATCTTCATCGGCGAGAGCGAGATGTAATCGCGCAGGGCCCAGGCAGCCTGGGCAACCTCGGGGTTGGCGGCGAACCAGCCGATCCGCAAGCCGGGCATGCCAAACGGTTTGGAGACGGTGCCAACACTGATCGTCTTCGGATAGCGATTGCGGGTCGGTTCGACCAGCGCTTCGCCATCGGGGAATTCGAGCCAGCGATAGGCCTCATCGGAGAGGATCCAGGCATCCCGCTCGGCGGCCAGCGCAATGACCTCATCGAGTTGGTCGCTGGTGAGGATCGCTCCAGTCGGGTTGTGCGGTGTGTTGATGATGATTGCCCTGGTATCCGGCCGCAGCAACGCCTTCAGCCGGTCCAGATCGTAGGCGAACCCACCACCAGGTTGCGCCAGGTCCCAGAGGTCTACTTCGGCGCCGATCGCCCGGGGCACGCTCTGCAGCTGCTGGTAGGCAGGGGACACCGCCACGACGTGATCGCCCGGTTCGAGAATCGAGTTCAGGGCCAGGAAGTTCGCCTCGATCGCCCCGGTCGTGACCAGGACGTCCTCGGGAGAAACCTCACAATAGGTATCAGCGAGCAGCGAGCGCAGTTCGATCGTGCCCCGCGCCTCCGAGTAGGTCTGGGGCATGGAGAGAATGCGTTCGACGAGCGCGGGGCCATCGTCAGGACCGAGCAACTCCGCGAGTTCGGTGATCGAGAGGGGGAGGATACCGCTCTCGCAGATGTCGTGCGTGACGAGCAATTCCCAGTGCGACATCCAGCGCTCGAGTTCAAACCGTTCAATCTTCATGCAGTGATTCCAGATGGAGAGGCCGTACGGCCGCGATCAGGGGGTGCGAAAGACCATGACGTGACGATCAGGCGGTCCGAGTCTGTGAAGATCGTCGCCAGGCACCACGAGGGTTGCGGATTCGCGAACCGGCATTCATGAGCAGTCCGCTGGCAAGCAGTGCAGCCACGCCGAGTCCGATGCCGACCCAGAAGACTCGCTCGATGTCGTAGCGGTCCAGCGACCAGGCGACGGCAAGCGGTAACAACCCGCCGATCACCGCTCCAAGGTTGGTAACGAGTGTCGCGGCTGGCAGATTCGCCGTGGACGAGATGCGCATCAGGTAGGCGCTTCCGGCAGCCGAACCCGCTGACGTTGCCAGTCCCAGCAACACGAATCCCAGGCCAAAGGCAAGCCAGGCATCGCGGGGCTCGGCGAACCGGTCGGTGAAGGCTTCGGTCACCACAATGGAAGGAAGGGCGACGATCCAGACCAGAAGGGCCAACCGGCAAAGCGCCGCCAACTGGAAGACGATACGTGATCCAAGTCGTGACACCACGGCTGGCCACAGCCATGAACCGGCGACCTGGCCCACAGCCCAGGCAGCCATTGCCACGCCGATCAGGTAGATGTCGACACCGATGCGGGAGAAGCCGAAAGCGATGAGGAACGGGTCGAAGGCGGCAACGGAGGCAAGCACCATGCGATAGGCCATCAACCGGCGGATCGCCGCGTTTCCAACTGTCGACCGCATGCCCTGCATCAGGGACGAACCGTCGAGGCGGGGGGAGATACTGGTCCGGCCGAAGAGCATCAGGGCAGCGAACCACGAGGCACCGGCGGTGCCCAGCGCCGCCAGCACCAGCAATCCACGCAGATCAGTCGCAAGGGAGGTGTCGCCGGAGAAGAGGCGGAAGGTCAGCCAGCCAGCCCCGAGCGTCACGACAGCCACCAGCAGGTGCCGCCAACGGAGGTAGCGCAAGCGGCCACCTCGTGCGAGCAGGTTCAAGGCGGCGGGTGCACCCGATTGGGCCGTCAGCGCCGATGATGCCTGATAGACGATCCACGCGGAGATCAGGAGCTCGACGATCCGGTTTGCCGAAAGGTCGTTGATGTTGAGGCCCACCCAGCCGATGGTGCCTACCGCCAGGAGTCGGATCACCAGCGCGAGCCAGGTGACAGGTCGGAGCGAGGGAGTAATGCCGCGTACCAGGGTGATCACCAGCGGCATGGCCGACCAGGCGACGACGCTGGCAACGAGGAAGGTGGCCATCTCCGTGTACGTGCCGCCAACGAGGTAGACAATCGCTGGCAGAAAGATGGCTGGATGCAGCAATGCATCCGTTACCGCCTGCAGTCCACCGCCCGCCATGAAAATCCATGGTGCCCAGGAATTCCTGCTCGGTTGCAGGGTTGGTCTTTGACCTCGAATCACGCGTCCTCCATCATGGCGCGCCTGACAGACTGGGGCGAATGCTGAGGTATCGCCAGGCTGGCGACATTATAGGTGCGCCAGCCTCGGCAGACCGACCGGTGGTCTGGATGCATGCTGATGGGGAGTTACTGGCGGACGCGCTTGCTGAAATCGCCCGGGTTGTGCAGCGAGATGTCGAGCGCAATCCAGATCAGCAGGGCGATGGGATAGAAGAGGATTGGCAGCGCCACCGCCATTGTGACGCCGATGATTTGCATCTGGAGCACGCTCAGGTTGAGCGAAATGATCATCCAGACGACGATCAGCACGGTCACGAGTTCGGTTACGCCGATGTTGATGACGTAGGAGCCGAGGAAGAATCCCTCTTCGTGTTCGAACAGGGTGTTGCAGTGAGGGCAGCGTTCCTTGAGACTGAAGTAGCTCTTGAACACTCCGCTTCCGCCGCAATACGGACAGCGACGCCGGATCGCCCGCCCCATGGTGACAGCGAATCGTTTGCCGCCAGTGTCTGGAAGTGTCACCGGAACTTCAGCGCCCGGATGATGCACATTCATGGTGATGAATCCTTTGCAGGCCGCCCAGTTTGGGCCCGCCCTTTCCTGCTCAATGGTACAGTGATTCGCGGTTCTGGGCTTTGGAAGTCGAGCAGAAATGGCGCATCGTCGCGTGGGCTGACCCGCGCGAGTTGGGGAGTACGGGCAGGTGCTGGCAAAGGTATTGAGTTGTGCCCTGGTTGGCCTCGATGGCGTACTGATCGAAGTCGAGGTTGACGTCAGCAACGGTGGTCAGCCAGGGATGGTGCTGGTTGGGTTGCCCGACGCAGCCGTGCAGGAGAGCCGGGAACGGGTGCGGGCTGCAATCCGCAACAGCGGGGGCAAGATCCCGTTTGGGCGGATCACCGTCAACCTGGCCCCGGCAGACCTCAAGAAGGCCGGCCCAACCTACGATCTACCGATCGCGCTGGGCATTCTACTCGCTGGTCGCCAGTTCTGGTCGGATATCGAGGATGCGCTGGTAGTGGGCGAGATGTCACTCGATGGGGTGGTGCGGCACACTCCCGGCATCATCAGCATGATGGCGATGGCGGCCGACAAGGGGCTGAAGCGGGCCTTCGTGCCCGATGTGGACGCGCGGGAAGCGGCACTTGTCGCCGGTATCGAGGTCTATCCGGTGCGGACGCTGGCGGACCTCGTCAACCACCTCACCGGGATGGTGCCGATCACCCCGATCTCGTCCGACGACCTGGAGACGCTGACCACCGAGGATCCTGGCGGAACCGACTTCTCCGAGGTGCGGGGCCAGGAGCATGTGAAGCGGGGCCTGGAGGTTGCCGCAGCAGGAGCCCACAACCTGATCATGAGCGGGCCGCCAGGATCGGGGAAGACGCTGCTCGCGCGGGCGTTGCCGTCGATCCTGCCTCCAATGAACATCGATGAGGCGCTGGAGGTGACCCGTATCTACAGTGTGCGTGGATTGCTGCCGCCAGAAACGCCGCTGATCCGGGAGCGGCCGTTCCGGGCGCCGCATCACACCACCAGCCATGCCGGCCTCGTGGGCGGGGGAACCTGGCCCCGCCCAGGCGAAATCAGCCTGGCCCACCGGGGCGTGCTCTTTCTTGACGAGCTGCCCGAATTCACGTCCCAGACCATCGAGGTGCTTCGGCAGCCCCTGGAAGATCGGAAGATCTCGATCGCCCGGGCTTCGGGAACGGTCCACTTTCCGGCGAATGTGACCCTCGTTGCGGCGATGAATCCCTGCCCTTGTGGGTTCTTTGGTGACCCGGTGCGCGAGTGCCGGTGCGCACCATCAGCCGTGACGAGATACCAGAAGCGGATCAGCGGCCCGCTCCTCGATCGCATCGACATCCATCTCGAGGTGCCCCGAATCGACTACGAGCAGTTGTCGGATCGGAGGGCTGGCGAACCGTCAGCGGACGTCCGTGCGCGCGTACAGCAGGCGCGCGAGATCCAGACGGCGCGATTCGGGTGGGGTGACGTGCGAACCAACGCCGATATGGGGCCGCGGGAAGTGCAAAAATACGCGCGGCTCGACGAGCAGGGAGAGGCGTTGATGCGCACCGCCGTAAGGCAGTTGGCCCTGTCGGCCCGCGGCTATCACCGGGTGTTGAAACTGGCCCGGACGATTGCCGACCTGGCAGGGGTTGAGCAGATCCAGACCGCCCATGTGGCCGAGGCATTGCAATATCGGCCTCGCGTGGCGGATGCGTGACGTTGCCTGCCGTGCCTCGAACCACGAGCAGGTCCGGCGATGATGTACGCTCATTGTGAACAGTGGCCTCCCGACGCGAGAGCATGCCAACACGATGAGTCTTGACCACCACGCTCCAGGCGAAGACCAGCAGGCGCCGCGACTCACCATTATTCTGGTGCCGTTTCGGCTCAATCAGTTGCGCCTCGATGCCGCGCACCGGGCGGGAACCAGGTTCGGCACCACCCTGATCACCGGTCATCCCGATCCAGGGGAACCGCTGGATGCCGCGGCCTCCCGGCTGGTGGTCGAGTGGTTTGGTGTGCCGGCCCAGTACGTGGAGCAGCTCTATACCCTCAGTGTGGACCGCACGGGTCGGCAGGAAGTGGCGATCGGCTATATCGTGCTCTTCCGGCAGGATGCCGATCTGGGCCATGCAGACGACCGGGTGGTGTGGAGTCCCGTCGACCAGCTCCATATTCACGATGGGACGCATCGGATGGTGTTCGATTACGCGCTGGTCCGATTGCGGGCCAAGCTGGGCTATACCAACATTGCCTTCCACCTGCTGCCAGTCCAGTTCACGCTCTCGGAGTTGCAGCAGACCTATGAAACCGTGCTCGGACACCAGGTTGACAAGCGTAATTTCCGGCGGAGGATGGTGGCGTCTGGCAACCTGACCAAGACGCATCAGTTGCGGCGGGACGGAAGCCATCGGCCGGCCGCGCTCTACCAGTTTGCGGCGCAGGACGACCATGCCGCCTACCTCACGCCATCGTGGGCTGCGGCAACCCAGTCTTATCGAATGGCGCAAATCAACGACGATTCGTCAGGAGCATGACAGTGTCGAAGCGGTACGGGATCGTAGCCGCCTTCAGCAAGGCTGAGGCGCGCTCGCTGGGGAACGAGATTTCCACCTGGCTCATTGCCAATGGTCACGAAGTGGCGAACGAAGAGGAACTGAACGCGTACGGTCCGGATGGGATCGATGCGGTGATCGTGCTGGGCGGTGATGGCCTGATGATGCGCGCCGCCAATGTCTATCCCGACATTCCCCTGCTGGGCATCAATTTCGGGAAGGTGGGCTTCCTCGCGCTGGTCGAGCAACAGGACTGGCGGACTGCGGTGGAGCTGCTGACTGCCGAGAAGTACTCGCTCGAAACGAGTTCCACGCTGCAGGCGGTGCTGCTGCGGAATGGAGAACGCCGCGACCAGGGATGGGCGATCAATGACGTGGTGATTCGAGGCGGCAACCGGATGCTGGATATCGAGGTGTATATCGATCGGCACTTCGTGAACACGTATCCCGGGGACGGCATGATCGTGTCGACGGCGCGGGGCAGCACCGCCTATTGCATGGCGGCTGGTGGACCGATCCTCACCGCCGGGGTGCGAGGATATGCCATCGTGCCGATCTCCTGTCATTCGCCGATTCGCACGCCGATGGTGGTGTCCGAGAATGTCGAGATCGACCTGGTGAACACCAACGACCACGAAGGCGCCCTGATTCTCGATGGTCGGACAATGATGGAGCTGCAGAAGGGTGACATCGTGCAGATCTATCGTGGCGCCCATACCTTCCAGCTGGTGACGTTTGGCACGACCAACTTCTACGATGCGATTCGCGAGAAGTTCAATTTTCAGATCAGGCCGGACGCGGTGCCGACGCAGTGGCAGTCGCGCACCTGACCAACGAGCACGAAAGCGGCGGTCCTTTGGGATCGCCGCTCTTTGCTTGGTGGGTGTGGTCCATCGGTGAGGTGACGGCGACCGAAGGAGGATCAGTCGTTCCTGACGGGGATGCGGAAGCGCTCGGGAACCGTGGTGTCGTCGTGCGGCTCCTCGGCGGGCTCGTTTGGATCGCGCAGCAATGACAGGTCCGGTTCCGGCTTGCGCCCGTTCGGTTCGCGGACCACGGTCGACTCGGCGACAACTTCGAAGGGTTCGGGAGTCGACTCGGCCGGTGTCAACAGTTCGTGACCCAGGGTGGTGGCAGCGGTTGCGGCCGGGAGGGCACGGGTTTCCTCGCGAATGCGGCGCTCTTCTTCCTCGCGCAGGCGCTGCTCGATGGCAGCGGGGTCGATCCAACGATCGTCGTCCACGAGAACGGGGTCGTCACCGTGCGAGTGCTCGTGATGGGTGCCGCAGTAGGGGCAGACGTCCCACTTGAGATCAATGAGCCTTCCACAGGTGGAGCAGTCTTCACGCAGCTGGGTATTGCAGTGAGGGCAGAGCCGCCATTCGTCGTCGACGAAGTGATTGCAGCTGGGACAGAGCGGGAGTTCCTGCAGGTCGTTGAGCAGGTATTCCTCTTCGAGGGAGCGCTGGTAGGCTTCGTCGAGGGTTTCCTTGGGGCGAAGGAGACGGTACAGTAGCCAGCCTGGCACCCAGAACAGCACGACCAGCAGGGTGGAAAAGACCTGGGTGATGACACTGCGGCTGCGGGACTCGATGTCCCGGAAGGTCCAGACGGCAAGGACAAACCAGGTGGCGACCAGATAGGCGCCACCGAGCGCCACCAGAATCTGGAGCCCTCGGGCGATGAGTGTTTCGAAATCCAATCAGTGTCTCCTCTGGCCAGCGAGGGTAAAACGTGCAATGGCGGGGCTGGCCGTGTTGCCGATCCGGGGGAAGTCTAGGCGATGCCGAGGCGCTCGTAGCGTTCGACGTTGACGACGAAGATGGTCGCGCCGCCGACAAGGACTTCGACCGGGCTCGGGATGTAGAACTCGCCGGGTTCGACGATGGGCATGAGCGGGTTGACGAACCGGGTGCGGGAGTGGCAGTTGTTGCGCACGATTTCCCGTACGGTGTCGACCTTGTCATCAGCAACGCCGATCAGCAGGGTGACGTTTCGTTCACGGAGGAACCCGCCGGCACTGTTGATCTGGGTGGCCCGGAATCCCTGCTTGACGAGGGCGGCCAGCAGAGGCTCGGCGTCGTTGCCCTGGACCACTGCAATAACGAGCTTCATTGCCGTACTTCCCATCGTGCCTGCGCCGGTGAGGGCTGGTGCCATGACACGCTATGCAATCAATTCGCCGGCCTGGACTCCGTGCCAGACCTGGTCGGCGACGGCCTCCTCAGGCTGTTCCGCGTCGATCACCAGCCAGGCGTCCGGATGGTCGTGTGCCAGTTGCTGGTACATCGACCGGACACGCCGGTGAAAGTCGATGGAGGCGAGGTCGATCCGGTTGACCGACGCCGGATCGGCATGCCGACGGGAAAGCCCGATTTCGACTGGTAGATCCAGGAGGATCCGCAGGTCTGGTTCGAGGTCCCCGGTGGCGTATTGCTGGATGGGGCGAAGCTGGTTCAGGTCGATTCCGTGCCCACCGCCCTGGTAGGCATAGGTGGAGTCGACGAACCGGTCACAGATCACCCAGTCACCACGTGACAATGCCGGAACTATGACCTCGCGAACATGCTGGGCGCGTGCAGCGGCCAACATGAGGACTTCGGTCTCCGGGAGAATAGCATAGTCGCCTTCGGTGAGCCCGAGGAGGAGGGAGCGGAGCCCATCGCCGATACGGGTGCCACCTGGCTCGCGGGTTTCGACGACCTGGTGCCCGGCCGCGCGGAGCCGGCGGGCAAGATTGCGGACCTGAAGGGATTTTCCGCCCCCTTCAGGTCCTTCGAAGACGATGAATCTCCCCGGCAGGTTACTGGATGCCACGGCGATAGATTTCGACGTGGCGGAACGGGTCACGTCCGCGGCTGCGAGAATCGAGGCTGTAGCGCTCGGCCAGTTCGTGCTGCATACGCCGAATGGGCGGTGACTGCGGGCTGAGGGCCGTGGCCGGGGCTCCCTGCATGATGGCCGAGATCGCGTTTTCGGCTTCCGTGAGAGCTCGCATCATGGTTTCGTTGCGCGATTCGCCCCGAGCCGACTTCGCCTGGCCCGTGCCTGACTCGGTGGAGCCTGGCTGCTGGGCATGGGGGAAGAGTGACACGAGCACGTGTTCCATCTGGGTGGCCGTGTTGGAGCGGAGGACATAGACCGGGATGCCGCGCAATTCCGCATCGCGCACAGGCTGCGGCTTCTGGCGGTAGGCATTCTTGAGCGTCATGATGAGATCGGCGTCGGAGGCATCGCGGACCATGACGACTGGAATATCGAGCTTGAGAATGGCCTGCTCCAGCCGGTTGCGGCTCACCCCATAGGGAAAGACGCGGAGCGGTTTGGAGCGTGTGCCGCGACCGCGGGCGAAGGCGGCCAGGGTGGGCGCGACAGGTTCAGGCCGTTCTGCCGGGATTTCCGGCTCGACCTCGGGTTTGGTCTCGGCGGCAAGGGTGCGTCGGGACCCATTCGGCGAGGGTTCCACCCACTGCGGTGGCGGCAGGGTTTGGCTGGAGGTCTGGGCGGCGAGACCCGGACGCTGGCCGGAGGTAGATCCTTCTCCGGCCAGCGTGCGCGGGTTGCGACGCTGGTCGGCGCTGGTGGTGCGTTCGACCGTGCCATCTTCGCGGCGCCGTCGGCTCTCCGAGCCGATGGGCGCCCCACGAAGGATGGCGTCGACCGTGGTGGCGACGTCGAGATGGACGATGACCTCGTCGCGGTCGACGATTTCGACCATGACGTTGAAGGTTGGCGGCGCCTTGCGCTCGAGGATCGACTTTTGTGTGCCCCGGCGGCGCGCTTCCTCATCGGAAAGTGTGACCGACTGGATACCACCCATCAGATCGGAGAGGGTGGGGTTCAGCATCAGGTT
>JAEZJB010000134.1 GCA_023415845.1 Chloroflexota bacterium
GCGATGCCGGGTTTGCCGACGAGCAACTCTCCGGTCCATTCCGATCGTGGCGCCATGAACATCGGTACCTCCCCGAGGGAGACGAGAGGTCGGTGCTCGAAGATCGGCTCTTCTATACCTTCAAGGCGGGAGGTGTGGGAGAGGCAGTGGTTGGAGGACGCGTTGACGACATCCTCGACCGGATGTTCGAGCTTCGGCACCTTCGTACCTGGAACGATCTCGCGCGGTTCCACCTGGCGGGCCTCGCGCGGCCGTGGCGAATCGCCGTCACCGGCGCATCGGGCCTGGTAGGACGCCGGCTGGTGTCGTTCCTGCAGGGAGGCGGGCACGAGGTGGTCAGCCTGGTACGCCGCCAACCCTCCGGAACGAACGAGGTGTTCTGGGATCCGGCCACGGGCGAGATCGATGCGGCAAGCCTTGAAGGTCTGGACGCCGTCGTGCACCTGGCTGGCGTCTCGATTGCCGGAGGGCTGTGGACCCAGTCGCGGAAAGCGGCGATTTTGCGGAGCCGCGTAGACAGCACGCATCTGCTGGCCCCCACGCTTGCTGGACTGCAGAGGCCGCCATCCGTTCTGGTGTCGACGTCGGCGGTGGGATATTACGGGAATACCGAAGATCGGGTGGTGGATGAAAGCGCTCCAGCCGGGAACGACTTCCTGGCAGATGTCTGCGTGCAATGGGAAGCCGCTGCCGATCCGGCCCGAGCGGCAGGGATACGGGTGGTGCATCCACGGTTTGGGGTGGTGTTTGCCGGAGACGGCGGGATGTTGCCGCTGATTTCCAAGCCGTTCAAAGCAGGCGTGGGCGGCAAGCTGGGGAGCGGCCAGCAGGGAATGGCGTGGGTCTCGATCGAAGACCTGCTCGGCATCCTGCTGACCTCCATGGCCGATGACCGGCTGGTGGGTCCGGTGAACGCTGTTTCGCCGCAATTGACCACCAATGCCGACTTTACCGAGGCAATGGGCGAGGTTCTGCACCGTCCCACGCTCTTCACCGTTCCGGGCGGGGTGATGAAGGGTATCGGCGGCGAACTGGCGGAAGAACTGATCCTGGTGAGCCAGCGGGTTACGCCGTCGAAGCTACTGGAAACCGGATTCCCGTTCGCCTTTGCCGACCTGCGCGATACCCTGCGATGTGAGTTCGGCAAGCCGGGCATGTCGCCCGAGGCCACGCACCTTCCCGCGGGAGAGAGAGGCGCGGCATGACCACTTCCGATGGGCTAGTGACTGCCCGCCGCAAGGACGACCACATCGACATCAACCTGACGCAGGCGGTGCAGGCTACCGAGGTGAGCACCGGGTTCGAGCGCGTTCACTTCGTTCACCAGGCGCTCCCCGACCTGGACCTGGCGCAGGTTTCGACGGCGACGACTTTTCTTGGCCATTCCCTTGGTGCGCCGCTGCTGGTGTCGGCGATGACAGGGGGGACGCCGCGAGGCTGGGAGCTGACCCGAAGGCTGGCGGAGGCGGCGCAACGCTACCGCCTGCCACTGGGGGTCGGTTCACAGCGGGCGGCATTGGAAGATGAAGGGCGAGCCCAATACTTCCGGCTACGCGATGTTGCGCCTGACATCCTGCTGTTTGCGAATCTGGGGGCGGTGCAACTCAACCTGGGGTATGGCGTCGATCACTGCCGTCGAGCCGTGGACATGGTAGGGGCCGATGCGTTGTTCCTGCACCTCAACCCCCTGCAGGAAGCCCTGCAGCCAGAGGGGGACACCCAGTTCCATGGATTGCTGCGGCAGATCGAGGCTGTGTGCCGGGAGCTTGAGGTGCCTGTGGTGGTCAAGGAGATCGGCTGCGGCATTTCCGCCCGGGTGGCCAGGCAACTGATCGCGTCTGGCGTCGCCGCGATCGATGTTGGCGGCGCAGGCGGTACGTCGTGGAGTGGAGTGGAGCATTTCCGGGCCACCGATCCGGTACGGAGAAGGGTGAGTGCCACCTTCGCCAACTGGGGTATCCCGACTGTGGCCAGCCTGCAGATGGTGCGAACGGTGTCTACCACCATTCCCGTGATTGCCAGTGGAGGCCTGCGCAGCGGGCTGGATGCTGCCAAGGCGATCGGGCTCGGCGCGAACCTGGCGGGATTCGCTGGTCCTTTGCTGAGGGCGGCCGACGCCGGTGAGGACGCGCTGGACGATCTGGTGGCTGCGTTGATCGAGGAATTGCGAGTCGCGATGTTCTGCACGGGAGTGGCGACGGTCACGGACCTCGCGGGTGTCACGCTGATGGATGCCATGGGGCAGCCCTTGGCGAGGGCTTCGATGATGAAAGGCGGATCACCGGATGGTTAGTCGACCGACTCCTGCCGACTGGCGAGCCTGCCACGATGTCGCGCGCCAGCATGGTCGTTCGTTCTTCCTGGCGAGCCGATTGTTGCCGGCTCCGCGACGGCGAGCGATTCTGGCTGCGTATGCCTATTGTCGTGTCGCTGACGATATTGTCGATCGAGCGAGTGTGGCTGGCCTGGACCAGGCGCGGCGAGAACTGGCCGCCTGGCGCGACCAGCTTTATCACCCTACCCAACCGGTCGCCATTGCGTTCGCCGCGGCGCGGGAGGATTTTGGGGTGCCGGCCGAGCCGGTCGAACATCTCCTGCAGGGTATTGCCTCGGACCTGGTGCCAGCCGACATCGAGGATTGGCCGCAACTGGAGCGCTACTGCTACCTGGTGGCCGGAACCGTTGGGTTGATGGTGGCGCCGATTCTGGGATGCCGGGACAGCGATGCCCTGACTCATGCGGCGGAGCTTGGCATCGCCATGCAATTGACCAACATCCTGCGTGATGTGGCGGAGGATGCCGTGATGGGCAGGCTGTACCTGCCGCGGAAGGAACTCGCCTGGTACGGGGTGACTGGCGAGGCGGTGCTGGCGGGTCAGCCAGAACCAGGGTTTCGGGAGTTCATGGCTTACCAGGTAGGTCGGGCACGGGTGCTGTACGCGAGTGCGTTGCGGGGCGTCCCTGCGTTGTCGCCCAGTGGGCGGGCGACGACCCTCGCGGCTGCTCGCCTCTACGGCGGCATTCTCGATGAGATCGAAGCCCGGGATTATGACGTGCTTTCGGCGCGGGCCTTCGTGCCCGGCCGGCAAAAGCTGCGGATCATGGCGGGAGTTGTAGGCGACTGGGCCCGGTTCCGGCCGGAGCGCAATCCTCCGGTGCATCCGACGCCGCGTCCGGCCGGGTGGGGTTATCCAGCCCGGCTGGTGGCGACGGGAATGCTGGATGCGGCTGGTCCGCAGGGACCGAGCCATGA
>JAEZJB010000178.1 GCA_023415845.1 Chloroflexota bacterium
AGTGCTGCTGGCGGGTCCGCTGGGTGTAGCTGGGCCAGGCGCCAAGGCTGTATGGCTCGAGATGCCAGGCGACCGAGAACCCGGACATGTATTCGGCACGCATCTGCGGATGAATTCTGCTGCCCAGATCGAGGGCGAGTTGATTGCGATCCTCGTAGTCGAGTGAACTCACATAAGCGGCGTTGGGACCAAAGTTGTACATCCCAAGAATCGCGCCCTTGCGGGCGCCATAGGCATCGTCGGGATAGTCAATGATGCCGAGCTGGGAGATGTTGGAGAAGGATTGGCCACCGTAAATCCAGTCGTCCTCCTCCCAGAAGCGGCGATTGAACCCAAGCCCGAGCCGCAGCGCCATGGCGTAAGGCACGCCTCGCACTGCCTCACGGAAACCGGATGACGCATCCATCTGGAGCTTGACCAGCACCGACAACGGGATGTTGCAGACGATGTAATCGCCAGTGATCTCCTCCTTTTTCCCGGTTGCCTTGTTGAGATAGACCACCCGGACGCCATCTTCGGACTGGCGGAGTTCCGTAGCTTCGCAGTTCAACCGAACGCGATCGCCAAAGGCCTTGCGAAAGCCCGTTTCATAGAGCTCGGAGAGACCGCCCACCGGCTTGACGAGCGTGGTTTGCCAATCGAAGGTGGCGGTGGACGCCAGATAGCCACCGGCGGCCCGGAGGATGGCTGCCGCAAACGGGAAGAGATCGGAGATCGGGTAGGGATCGGCAATGATTCCGGGGGTTCCCGCGTCTGGCAGGTGGACATACCCACGATGATCGGACGGGCCATAGGTGAGGTCGTCTGGCGAGAGGATGCCCCAGTTGACGAGGTAGCTGAGGAGCGCTTCGGTGTCGTCGTCGGTGAGCGGAAGGTCGAGATCATCGGCGTTGGCGGCCTGGGCCAGCAATTGGGACGTGTAGCCACCCATATCAGCCTGCATTTCGTGCAGGCGCATGCGGGTGCCATTCAGCCCACCGGGGATGTCCTCGGCATAGACCCAGCCGTTGAGATTGAGATTCTTGTGGTCCATCAACGGCACGCCAAGTTCGTGACAGTAATGGAAGAAGGATCGATGGTAGAAGGGGATGCGCGAAGGACCGGCATCGAACCACATGTGCTCGTCGTCCCAGTCGCAGACCTGCTCACCCTTGCCATACTCGGTGGTTTTTGAGCCGCCGCGCACGGTGAAGACATGACCGCCGAGGCGATCTCGTGCCTCGATGATGGTCACGTCGTAGCCGAGCTTCATGAGTTCGTAGGCAGCGGGACAGCCACCTGGTCCTGCCCCGACCACGATGACCTTGATGCCCTCGCCGGAGCCGGACATCACGGGTGGGTTGGTCTGGGCGGCGATACCGATCTGCCCCCAGGCGCCCATGGCGCTGGCGACGGCACCGGCACCACCAGCGGCGGACAGCAGTTGCAGAAACCTCCGACGGGTCAGTCCGCTCCGGACCATCCGGTCGGACGCCGTCAGGGTGTGCTTCACCAGCATGGACTATTCCTTTCGCGTGCGCGTGGTGCCACGAAAACGGCGCCGTAGCCTTCAGGCGCCTTCGATTCATTTGTGCAGCTACCCAAACTTTCGGTCGTTGTCGGGATGGTGTCAATGGACATCGCCGAACTGAAGGTGTTTTCGGTGTGGGGGAATCCCTCGACGGCACCGAACCACGAAGAAGAAGGTTGACGATGCCAGGCCAGGGGCACCTGTGCGCGGGCGAACGGAATAGACCAGCTGCGTAACGAATGGGGAGTGAGGTGCGTTGCATCACCGAGGAATCTTCGAATGCATGGGCCCGTGCACACGAGGATGGGGTTCTGCTTTCAACTCACGCGGCACTGCTGGGGCGCGACGCGTGGTTTCGACTCACGGAGAGCCAGTCATGCCCCGTTCCATCCCCCAGCGAGTCTCCCGGCTCGTCGTCCTGTTGCTCTTCGCCCTGCTCGCCCTGCGAGTGATGGCTGGAGCCGCACAGAATGCCACCGAAGCACCGCCGACCGAATCTCCCGCAACAGAGGTGCCAGTCACCGAAGAACCCGGAGAAGAACCGGAGTATATGTGGGTCAAGGTGGCGGCCGTGCTCTGTCTCGATCGGTCGTGCCTCGAATTCGGTGACCGGATCGATGGCATGACGATTACCGCAATCGATATTCAGACCCGCGAGTCGTTCGGCAGTTGTGTCACCGACACCGCCAGCGAAACCCAGGGTTGTGAACTTGAAGTTCCGGTCGAATCCCAATGGACCCTGACCTACGACGAATCGGCGACGCCTGAAGGGTACGAGTACAGGGGGTCGGTCATCGGGGTCGAAGGTGGAGCCTACGGCTCGATCACCTACGTTCCGTTCACTCCGCTGGCGAGCGACGATACATCGGACCCGTCGGTGGCAGAGCTGCCGACGACCGGTGGCGCCGAACCCCGTAGCCACGACCACACTCAGCCGGGCGTCATCACTCTGGCAGTCGTGACGCTGGCGCTGGCCGGTACGGCGCTGCGCCTCCGCCGCCAATAACCCTCACGGGGTCGGCCCGCTCGACCTGGCTCCACCGCCCACGGGCGGACATGGCGACGATCACCGAAGGAGGAACCACTCCTTGACAGCGAAACGGCCCCGGAGCAATCCGGGGCCGTTTCGCTTCCCTCAGTGGTGCCTGATCCTGGGTGTCGTTAGCTCTTGCTGGTGATCTCGTTCACCCAGAGCGGAGCGGTGCGGTGCCAGTAGGCCCCGTTGATGTAGGGGTTCTCGGCCGACGGGAAGTTATCCCAGTAGGTGGTATTGGTCGGAATGCGGTGAAACCACTGCACCAGCGGCACGTCCGGCAGCTCCTCGATCCAGATCGACATTCCCTGCTGGAAGAGATCGGTGATCTTCGGATCGTCCTCGCCGGTGACGCTCATCTCGTCGGTGATGGCATCGAACTCCTCGTTCACCCACCGATACGGCTGCTGGGCTCGCTCGCCGATCGGGGTCGAGTAGCGGCTGTGATAGAGGTTCATCGTTTCGTACGGGCCGCGGGTCCCGCCGCCGTGGCCGAGCAGCCAGGCGGGCACCGTGCCGCCATAGACGGCATCGGAGAACTCCGGGCCGACAATGATTTCGAACGACGCGTCAAATCCGGCCTGGCGCAGTTGCTCGACGAGGAGTGGGGTGATGTCCTGGAAGAGGATGAGGCTGTAGATGGGGAGGGCCAGCACCTCGCCGTCCTTCTCCCAGAAGCCATCACCATTCTTCGCGTAGCCCTTGCCGGTCATGATCTCGTCGACCTTGGCCAGGTCGTAGTCGTCGATGGAGTCGAACTGCTCCTGCATGGTGGCGGCGTAGGCTTCGAGGGCCGGGAAGCGGGGGAAGACGTAGGTGGTTCCCTCGCCGGCGCCCTGGTAGCCGAAGTCGACGATCTGCTCACGGTTGATGGCGTGGTTGATGGCCCACCGAATCTGCGGGTCGTCGAAAGGAGCCTGCATGTTGTTGAGGCCCAGGGAGATCGGCCACCAGTCGAGATAGCCATAGGGCGGTTCGGTGCCGGTCCACGTTGTGACGTTCGGGTTTTGCGCCTGCACCGCCGTGATGTTGTTCGGGCGAAGGTCGATGGTGAGATCGACTTCGTTGTTGATGACCATCTGGACCATCTTGGTTTCATCGGTGCCGGGCAGCACGATGATCCGCTCGGGTGCGGGCAATTCATGGAAGCCGGTCGACGCCGCCCACCAATCGTCGCGACGGTCGAAGATCCGCTGCTGTGGTGATGAGGCAACGAGTTCCCACGGGCCAGTGGTCACCGGGAGCCCCGCGGCGATGTCGAGATTGGGGAAGGTGGTCGGGTCCTGCTCGGCCCAGATGTGTTCGGGAACGAGGATGATGCCCTTGTCGAAGTGGTAGATGAAGAACTGGGTCATGAAGCGCGGATGAGGGGAGGTCAACGTAATGTCGACGGTGAGGTCATCGGTGGCGACCACCTCGGAAACCCAGTTCGCCATATCGATGGAATAGGCGAGGTCCGGGGAGTGCTCCTGCAGCATCTTGATGGTGAAGACCACATCGTCGGCGGTGAAGGGCTCACCATCGCTCCAGGTGACGCCCTCGCGGAGGTTGATCGTGACGCCGGTGAAATCGGCGTTGTACTCGTAGCTGGTGGCGAGCCAGGGGATGATGCCGCCTTCGCACTCTTCATCGGAGGGCCCACAGACATCTTCGGTGCTGTAGGCGTTGTAGTAGAAGAGGGCCTCGTTGGCGATCGGATAGCCGCTGGAGGTGGCGATGCCGGGCACGAACGGATTGAACATGTTGTAGTCGGTGAGCTGGTTGCCGGTGATGCCCAGAATGAGCGACTTCTCCCGTGGCACCTCCTTGAGGTCGCCGGATTCCTGGGCAGCGATCACGCTGGCGGGAAGGCCGACGGAGCCCATCGCAAGCGCCGCTGCACCGGCGCCTGTGGTGGAGATGAATCCACGGCGAGAAAGCAAGAAGTCCTTGATCGGGTTCATGAAGTTTCCTTTACGCAAGCATGGACCTACGTCGTCAACTCGGTTCCCCTCCCGCGGTGGCGGGATTCGTACAACTGGACTCCTGGCGCACTCTCCTCCTTGCTAACGAACTGACGTCCCAGCAATCAACTGGTCGTCACGAGCGATATCGGTGGCACCGGGAGCCCCAAGCAAACGCTCGGCAGGGCGGAAGACGCCGGTGACATCGCCTTCCACCACGGGTAGTTCGGAGTTTGCGGACATGGGCGCGAGGAAGCAGGCATCGGCCCGATGCGGATCGGTACGGTACAGCGGTGGCACTTCCTGCCGGCAGCGATCCATCACGTGGGGACAGCGCGCGGCGAAGAGGCACCCCTGACGGGAGGTCTGACTTTCATCGGGCGTGCCCGAAACCACATTTTCACCCCAGCGGCGGTTGGGATCCGGCAGGGGAATCGATCCGACCAGCAACTGGGTATAGGGGTGCTGCGGACGCTTGATAACGGCTTCGACATCGCCAACCTCGGCCATGCGCCCGCGGTAGAGGACGAGAATGTTGTCGCTGACCTGGTAGGCGGTGGTGAGATCGTGCGTGATGTAGACGAAGGAGATGCCGAGTTCCTCATTGAGGGCGCGCAGGGTCTGGAGGATGGTCGCTCGCAGGGACGCATCCACCATCGAGACTGGTTCGTCGGCCACGATGAGGCGGGGCTTGAGCAGGATTGCCCGGGCGACGGTAATGCGCTGGCGCTGGCCGCCACTCAACTGATGGGGATAGCGCCCAAGCGTCTCCTCGGGACGGAGGCCGACGCGTGAGACAGCTTCCTCCATCAACTTGCGGGTTTCCTGGCGGCTGGATGCCAGCTTGAACTTGCGAATCGGCACTTCCAGCAGGTGGTCGACCTTGTAGAAGGGGTTGTAGACCTCGAACGGATCCTGGAAGACGGCCTGGACCTCGCGCCGGAATTGCTGGTGCACCTGTCGCGAGGCATGAGCAAGATCCTCCCCGCGGAACAGCACCTGGCCCGAGGTTGGCGCCTGAAATCCGAGGAGCAGGCGGGCGATGGTGGTCTTGCCCGAACCGCTCTCACCGACGACAGCCGTGAAGGACGGTTGGTCGGCAGAAATGGAATAGGTCAGGTGGTCGACCGCGACGGTGCCGCCCTTGTCGGGATTGCCGAAGACCTGGCTGACGTCGCGCAATTCAAGCAGATTGCTCATGCGATGGAGAATCCTCCCGGATCGGTCCCGTTGGGATCACAGGGCCGGTGGTCAGTAGAGATGGCAGGCTACCCAGTGACCGGGCGCCACCATCTGCAACTCGGGCGTATCGACGAGGCAGCGGTCCATGGCGAACTGGCATCGCGGAGCGAAGAGACACCCCGGCGGCGCATTGCGGAGGGACGGCGGCAGGCCGGGAACACCGCGAAAGACTCCCCGCTGGTCGAGCGTGGGCAACGACTCGATCAGCGCGCGAGTGTAGGGATGGCGGGGATCGGCAAAAAGCTCCCGGATCGGTGCGAGTTCGACCAGCTTGCCGGCATACATGACCCCGAGGCGATCAACGAACTGGGCCAGGAGGCCCATATCGTGACCGACCAGGATGACCGAGGCATTGAGCCGCTGCTGGATGGCGCCGAGGGTTTCCATCACATGGCGCTGCACGACCACGTCGAGGGCGGAGGTAGGTTCGTCGGCGATGATGACGCTGGGCGTCAACGTGATCGAGAGGGCGATGCAGACGCGCTGCTTCATGCCGCCGGAGAGCTCGTGCGGATAGAGGCGAGCGGTCGACTCGCGGAGACCGACCATCTTCAAGGCTTCGGCAGTGCGCTCACGAATCCGGGCTTCCGAGACCTTCTCGTGGGCCTCGATGCTGTCGCGAAAGTGATCGCCGATCCGCTTGACCGGATTCAGCGAATTCATGGAGCCCTGGGGAATCAACGCGATATCCGAGAGGCGGACCTGGCGAACCTGCTCCTCGTTGAGGGTGGCGAGGTCGATTTCCCGGCCGCCCTTGCGGAGCAGGATGCGACCGCCGGTGATCCGGCCGGGGGCCTTGATCAGGCGCATGATGGCCAGCGCGGTGGTCGACTTGCCGCAGCCTGATTCGCCGACGAGGCCGAGCCGCTCGCCCGGACGCAGCCCGAAGGTGACGCCACGGACGGCACGGACTTCGCCGCGGTCGGAGTGGTATCCAACCTCCAGGTTTTCCAGGGCCAGCACGTCGGTAGCGGTGACGAGCCCGTCGCTGGCGGGAGGGGCAGCAATCATGCAGAGACCTTTCGCAGGCGTGGATTCGCGATTTCATCGAGGCCGGAAATGATGAGGAAGAGTCCGATGAAGAGGATGACGATGGCGGCGATTGGCATGGCCAGCCACCACCACATGCCACGGACGACGGCATTGAAGGAGATCGCCCAGTAAATCGTCATGCCGAGGGTGGGTTCGTTCTGGGGACCGAGGCCGAGGGCTTCGAGCCCGATCGAGGCGAGGATGGCAGCGGAAACGGCGCCGACGAAACTCGCTGCAAGGAACGGCATCAGGTTTGGCATGATCTCGCGGAAGATCACTTCCATGGTGTTCATACCGGAGAGCTTGGCCATCTGCACGTAAGCCCGTTCGCGCAGGGTCAGCACCTGCGAGCGGATGGTCCGCGCGGGCCACATCCAGGCGAGGAGGGCGACGACGAGGGCCATCATCTGGACACTTATCGCTCCCTGAATGGAGGAGGCAACGGTGATCAGGACGACCAGGCCCGGGACCGTCATCAGGATGTCGCAGAGACCGCGGATGATGATGTCCGTCCACCCACCTACATACCCGGCAATCAGGCCGAGCACGGTGCCGACGACAATTGCGACGAGACCGGCGATGAGGCCGACCTGCATGGTCAGCGGCAGGCCAACCACGGCCACCGCCAGCAGGTTGCGGCCCTGGTCGTCCGTGCCGAAGGGATACGCCGACGATGGCGCCTGGCTGGGTCGCGCCGACATCGGGCGGGCGAGTTCGGTGTCGACGAAGAGCGGACCGAGGAGTGCGAAGAGCACGAGGAAGCCGACGAGGATGAGTCCGGCGACCAGCTTTGGGTTGCGCTTGAGGTAAAGGAAGAACCCGCGCGGCCGGCGGCGGATGACCTCCGGGGCGACCTCGGCCTCGATGTTTGGCAGTTGCGAACTGACCACCATGCTCATGGGAGCTTGCTCCTGGTCTGGTTAGCCCTTGATGCGGGGATCGAGCAACGGGTAGGCGAGATCTACCAGCATCGTGGCGATGCCAAGGGTGAGAACGACCATGAAGACGACGCCGTAGACCACGAAGTAGTCGGCGCCCTTGATGGCGTTGTAGAGCAGGGAACCGACGCCGGGATAGGTGAAGACCACTTCCACGATCAGCGCGCCGGAAACGATGTGGCCGAGGGAAAGGGCGAGAGACGTGACCTGGGGGAGCATGGCGTTGCGCAGCGCGTACCGCCCAAAGATGGTTTTGCTCTTCAGACCGCGCGCTTCGGCAAAGGTCATGTAGTCCTCGCCGGTGGTGGTGATCATCATGCCGCGGATGCCGATGGCCCAGGAACCAATCGCGGCGAGGATGATCGAGAGGGCCGGCAGGATGGAGTGCTTGATCACATCCTGCCAGAAGCTCCAGTTCATGGATGGCTGGGTGCCGGGCGAGTAGCCGCCAGACAGCGGGAACCACTTGAGGCTGAAGGCAAAGACGTAGAGCAGGATGAGGGCCAGCAGGTAGTAGGGCACGGCGGCGAGGGTCAGCATCGGGGCGGCGAGGACTTCGAGCCACTTCGGCGACTTCGGCCAGGCAATCAGCGCACCGAACAGGGTGCCGAGGATGAACGAGAGGATGGTGGTCACCAGGAGGAGACCGATGGTCCACGGCAGGGCATCGAAGATGAGGTCGGTGGCCTTGGCCGGGAAGAGAGAGAGGGAATAGCCGAAGTTGAAGGTGACCATATCGACGAGGTAGTTGAGGTACTGCTTCCAGAGCGGCTGGTCGAGGCCGAAACGGGCGTTGTAGGACGCCACCATCTCTTCGACGCCGGTCTGGGTCAGACCGCCCTGGGTGGAGAGGGCGAAGAGCCGTTCACGAATGGGGTCGCCAGGTCCAAACCGGGGCAGGAAGAAGTTGAGGGTTGCCGCACCCCAGACGACGATCAGGAAGAGGCCAAAACGCTTGGCGACAAGATTCCACGTCATTCGCACGTCCCTAACGAGAGTCAGCGGGTCCCCGCCGTGAGGCTATCCTTCTCCCAACGGGATGAACCCGATGAATGACAGGATGCCCGGTGGCGACGGACAGACGGCAGGCGATTCGATTGAGCGATTGCAGGCACCTTACCAGATGCCAGATTCAGGGTGCAATAGGCCCATCCGTCACTCGGGGAGCGAGGCCGATGAGGAGTGGGGAGTTAGGTCGGCGGAGATGGTTGGCGCCGAACCAGATTCCGCATATCGATGGGGAGAATGGACTCAACGGATGAAATTCGTGCCCGGTCTGGCGCTCAGCGAGGCCCTGTTCAGGACTGGTGTGGAACCATTGCTCGCGCAGTGGGCGCCGGGACTGCCCTACGCGGCCGGCCTGATTGGTCCCGGCTCCGACGTGCTGGGTTTCGACACGGAACGGTCGACCGACCACGACTGGGGACCACGGCTCTTCCTGTTCCTCACTCCGGATGATCTTCCCGAATGGAAGGAGCGGTTGGGCACGCTGTTCAGCCGCGATCTCCCGCGCGTGATTTGCGGCTATCCGACGGGCTTCGCCCAGACCGAGGAAGAGGGCGTCGTGGGGCTGGGAGATGCGGCAAGTGTGGGTCCCATCAACCACCGGGTGGTCGTGACCAGCGCCGAAACGTGGCTGGCGGAGCAGCACGGGCTCTCGTCACTAGCTGATCTCACGCCGGCCGAGTGGATCACCCTGAGTGAGCAACGGCTGCTGGAAACGACAGCGGGCTGCATCTTCCACGACGACATTGGCA
>JAEZJB010000397.1 GCA_023415845.1 Chloroflexota bacterium
CGTCTCGCAGGAAGCTGCTGACCTCGCTCAGTCCGATCCTTCGCTGCTCCATACTGTCCCGATCCCGGACCGTCACGGCCTGGTCCTCGAGCGTGTCGAAATCAACCGTGACGCAGAACGGCGTGCCGATCTCATCCTGCCTTCGGTAACGCTTGCCAATGTTGGCGGTTTCGTCATAGTCCACCAGCACCCCAAGCTCGCCCGCCACCTCGGCGAAGAGTTCGCGGGCAACCGATGTGAGTTCTGGCTTCTTGGCGAGAGGCAGGATCGCGGCCTTGTACGGGGCGATTCGCGGCGAGAGGCGCAGCACCACACGTGTGTCTGCCTTGCCGTTGACGTCGACCGTTTCTTCTTCGTCGTAGGCGTCAAGCATGGCGGTCAGGATAGACCGCTCGACGCCAAACGTCGGTTCGATCACGTGCGGCAGGTAACGCGTGTTCTCCGCCTGATCGAAATACGTCAGATCGACGCCGCTGGATGCCTGGTGCGACCGAAGATCGAAATCAGTGCGGTTCGCCAGGCCGTAAAGTTCCTTCCACCCCATCGAACCCGGGAACAGGTATTCGAAGTCCACGGTCCGGTCGGAGTAGTGCGACAACTCGGACTTGTCGTGCTCGCGCACCCGCACGTGATCGCGGTTCAGGCCCAGCAGGTCGACCCACTCCCACATTGCCGTCAGCCACTCATCGAACACGCCCTCACCCGTGCCCGGCTTGATGAAGTACTCGATCTCCATCTGCTCGAGTTCCAGCACCCGGAAAATGAAGTTGCCTGGCGTGATTTCGTTGCGGAATGCCTTGCCGATCTGGCCAATCCCGAAGGGCAGCTTCACCCGCGATGTCGCCATCACGTTCTTGTATTGCACGAAGATGCCCTGGGCCGTTTCCGGTCGCAGGTAGACCTGCGTGCCCGTCTCCGACACCGGTCCAATCGTCGTGCTGAACATCATGTTGAACTGCCGCGCATCCGTCAGCGTCCGGTTGCCACAGTGCGGGCACGCCAGGTTTGCTTCCTGCAGCAGCTTCGACATCTTATCCGGCGAAAGGGTCGCGGCATTCTCGATCCCGAGCTTCTCTTCCAGCAGGTGATCGGCCCGGAACCGTGACTTGCATGTCTTGCAGTCCACCAGCGGATCGTTGAAATTCACGACGTGCCCCGATGCTTCCCAGACCCTGGGGTTCATCAGGATGCCGGCATCGAGTCCAACCATGTCCGGGCGCCGGTGGATGAAGGTCTTCCACCACAGTTGCTTGATGTTGTTCTTGAGTTCGACACCAAGTGGTCCGTAGTCCCAGGTGTTGGCCAGGCCACCATAGATGTCCGAGCCCGGAAAGACGAATCCCCGCCGCTTCGAGAGGGCGACGATCTTGTCCATGGTCGCGGCACGTGCAGTTGTATCGGTCATGACGATGTGATCCTGTGCTGATCGGGTGGCTTGACGGGTGCGGGTGGGAGGCGCTCAGGCCTCCCCTGTACCGTCGCCGCTCCGCTCGCCGGTCGACCCGGCGAGCTGGCGGTAGATCTGCGTGGTCGAGATGCTCACGTGCCCCAGTTGCTTCTGGACATCTGCGAGTTCGGCGCCCTGGCTGAGGGCATGCGTCGCAAATGAGTGCCGCAGGGTATGGGGCGTGATGTCGTCGATGCCCGCGGCATCGGCATACGACTTCAGGATCAGCCAGAAGCCCTGTCGCGTCAGGCGCCCGCCTCGGTGATTCAGGAAGAGAGAATCCGTCTCGGTGGTCGCCAGCGCCTTTCGCCCGCGTGCGAGGTAATCCTCGATTGCCCCCGCGGCTTGCGGGCTGATCGAGACGACACGTGTTCTCCCCGCCTTGCCCTGGCATGTGACCTGGTGGTGTTCCAGGTCGATGTCCTTCATGTCCAGGGCCACCAGTTCGCTGACTCGCATGCCTGTCGCATAGAGCAGCGCCAGCATCGCCCGGTCACGAATCCGCTCCGCCTTGTCCGGATCGGATGCCATCGGCTGCTGCAGCAGCCGCGTGACCTCGTCGTGGCTGATGGCTCGCGGAACGTGCTTTTCCACCCGCGGCGATGCCAGCTTGGTCCCGGTTTCCTGTCCGATGACGCCTTGCTCGCGGAGCCAGGCCGAGAACGACTTGAGCGCCGCCGTCTTCCTGGCGATCGTCGAGGCGGCATAATCCCGCTCACGCAGGTGGATCAGGTACCGCTCGAGATGGTCGTCGCTCAGGTCCTGCCACGCGGTGACGGCCACGAGCTGCTCCTCGGATGGCGGATTGGCCAGCCAGGTCATGAATTGCTGCAGATCATTTCGGTAGGCGGCCGTGGTATTGGCCGAAAACTGCCGTTTGTTCTGCAGGGTGGTCAGGAACGTGGAGACCTGTTCCTCCATCGAGCGGCATTCCTTTCGGGCCCGGGCCGTTCACGACGAGGGCCAGGTGATCAGGCGACGGCGAGTGTCAGGACAGATGCCAGTGGAACATAGTCGATGCCGAACGCTTCGGCGACCCCGGCGTAGGTCACCTGGCCATCAAGGACGTTGACACCCTTGGCCAGTGCCGGGTCCCGCGTCACGGCATCGAAGAATCCCTTGTCAGCCAGGGCCAGCGCGTATGGCAACGTGACATTGGCCAGCCCCAGGGTCGATGTGCGCGGCACTGCCCCCGGCATGTTGGTGACGCAGTAATGAATGACTCCATCAACCAGGAAGGTCGGGTCACTGTGCGTGGTTGGCTTGGACGTTTCGAAGCAGCCGCCTTGGTCGATGGCGACATCGACCATCACCGAGCCCGGTCGCATGTGCTTCACCATCTCGGCGGTCACCAGCTTCGGCGCTCGCTTGCCCGGAATCAGCACCGAGCCGATCACCAGGTCGGCGGTCGTCAGGGCATCGGCTATCGTGTGGGCATTCGAACCCAGCGTATGCACGCGACCGTGCAGCACCTGGTCGAGATACCGCAGCCGATCGATGTTCATGTCGAGGATCGTCACGTTGGCCCCGAGCCCGAGCGCCATCTGCGCCGCGTTCGTGCCCACGATACCGCCGCCAATGATCACCACCGAGGCCTCCGGCACACCCGGCACGCCACCCAGTAGCACCCCGCGGCCACCCTGGGTCTTCTCCAGCAGGTGAGCGCCCACCTGCACCGACATCCGGCCCGCAACTTCACTCATCGGTTGCAGCAGCGGCAACGGTCCATTCTGCAGTTGCACCGTTTCGTAGGCGATCGCGCTGACTCCCCGTTCCATCAGGGCCCGGGTGAGCGGCTCGTCGTTCGCCAGGTGCAGATAGGTGAACAGGATCTGGTCTTTGCGCAGCAGGTCGTATTCCGAGGCGACGGGCTCCTTGACCTTCAGGATCATCTCGGCCTTGGCGAAGACGCCTTCATGGGTTGGTTCGATGATCGCACCCGCTGCGGCATACTCCGCATCCGGGAACGAACTGCCGACTCCGGCTCCGCTTTCCACGATCACGGTGTGGCCGCGACGAATGAATTCCCCCACTCCGGCAGGTGTGGCGGACACCCGATTTTCGCGATCCTTGACTTCCCGTGGCACACCGACGATCACGACGTTTGCTCCTTGAAAAATGATGTCCTGAGACGGTGCCCGCATGGCACCATCGCGCAGACCAGATGATAGCCGCGCGTACGTACGAACGCTACATCACGTCCGGATTCCGGTGACAGTCTAGCACTTCACTCGGGCGTTATGTAGCGCTGGCTGCCCGCATTGTGGAAGCTCCATCAGCACTCCACCCCTGCACAAAGTCGCCGTCCGGGGTTCGCTCCAGGTTCTGCTGAAGCCATCTGAAACTTCGTCAACATCGCCTTTCCATCGCGTAATCGTCAGTCGGTGTCCGGCATTTTGCTCACGACGGGGTGAAACGCAGGTCATCCCTGCCCATCCCTACTACACCGTCATTCTGAGCGGAGCGCAGCGGAGTCGAAGAATCCCCGCGCGAAGCGCATCGAGCGCAGCTCGATCCATGGGGGCCACTGTCACGATTCGCCGGATCTCAATCCCAATATCTCTGATCTCGCCGATCCGCGCTCCCCGCAGGTTCCAACCTTCCTACCGGCTGCTAAGTCGCCTCTGCCTCGACGCCGGCCCCATCTCCTCAGCAGGATCGCCAACCCGGGAGTAGTAGAATGTCCCGGTTGAGGGATCGTCATCGGTTCGACCCACTCTCCCTCGCCATCCACACGGGAGTTCCTCGTTCGTGCCAACCATTTCCGATGGGCTCGCCCTGGGCCTGCTGATTATCCCCATCCTCGCCGTACTCGTTCTCGCCCACGAATTCGGTCACTTCTTCGCTGCTCGCTCGGTCGGAGTTGAGGTCGAGGAATTCGGCCTCGGTATCCCTCCTCGCGCCAAAGGCTGGCGTCGCAATGGCGTCCTCTGGTCGCTCAACTGGATTCCCTTTGGGGGCTTCGTCCGCGTCAAGGGCGAAGACGGTTCCGACATGTCACCCGGTTCGATGAATTCCAAAGGGCCGCTCCAGCGTGCCTGGTTCCTCGTTGCCGGTTCGATGATGAACTTCCTGCTCGCCATCATCCTTTCGATCCTGATCGTCGCCTTTCAGGGTGTTCCCGATACCACCAGCAACATCTACGTCGCCACGGTTGCAGGCGGCTCACCGGCCGAAGGCGCCGACTGGCAGCCGGGTGATTCCATCTACGCCATTGATGGTCAGGTGATCACCTCTACGGGTCAGT
>JAEZJB010000399.1 GCA_023415845.1 Chloroflexota bacterium
TTGCCCCACCGGCGCCAATCTGTTTCTGCATGTTGTTGCGCACAATGTGTTTCCAGTGTCCCGGTCGTGTCGACCAGGCTCACTGCTCCGTCTTCCGCACCCAGGGTCAGTCCCCAGCCTCCGCCACCCCGGCAACCGGCCAATCCGTTCCCGG
This sequence comes from Chloroflexota bacterium, assembly GCA_023415845.1. Classification (GTDB taxonomy): domain Bacteria; phylum Chloroflexota; class Chloroflexia; order Thermomicrobiales; family UBA6265; genus JACCYX01. The sequence continues at coordinate 155 of JAEZJB010000399.1, forward strand.
ATCACCCCAGCCACCAGCGCCACGCGCCAGGCCCCAGTGCTTACTTGTCAACGTGCTTGTGAGACAGTGGAGGCGTTCTCCGCTCTCACAATTTTGCCCCGGTTTCCCGAGGGCTCACGAACTATAACGGCCATGATTGGGGGTGTCAAGGGATTTCGGCAACGAGTTTTGAAATTGGTTCCGGAGTGCCTGACCGAGGCGTGTGGGGCACCGTTTTCAAGCCATTTGGGTCACCCTATACTGCCGGCCAGAGTTCGCCCTGGAAGCTCGCTCACTTGATAGACAGGACCCTGAACATGAAGCCACTGATTGGAATCACACCCTCGCCGACCAGCGATGAAATGGGACACGGAACCTTTTATCGCTATGCGCTCTCCCGCACCTATGTCGACGCCGTCCGGGCAGCGGGAGGAGTGCCGGTCATCCTGCCAACTGACGAACAGGAACTTGAGGACGTGCTGCCGCGGATCGACGGACTCCTGATCAGCGGTGGCGGAGACATCGATCCGGCCCTCTATGGTGATGAAGAGGTCCATGAGACGACGTACGGCATTGATGCGGATCGCGATGCGTTCGAGCTTGAAGCTTTCCGATACGCTGAATCGCATGACCTTCCCACGCTCTGCATTTGTCGCGGGATACAGGTCATGGCCGTAGCAATGGGCGGAACACTCGAACAGGACATCCCGTCAGCCGCAGGCGACTCGCTGGAGCATAGGCAGCAGGAACTGGGCAAGATGCGTGATGACGTCTCGCAGACGGTGGTGATTGCTCCCGGCAATCCATTGGCCAATGCCGTCGGTACGGACCGGATGGAGGTCAACTCCTTCCACCATCAGGCTGTCAAGTCGCCCGGACCGACGCTCATCACTGTAGCGACCGCAGATGATGGCACCATTGAAGGACTCTGGCACCCTGCCATGACGTTTGGCATTGGCGTGCAATGGCATCCTGAAATGCTGGCAGCGAGTCGTCCAGACCATGCATCGATCTTCAAGGCGTTCGTGGAGGCCGCTGCGGCCAAGTAAGAACGACGGAAACTTGAGACTGGAATACAAAAGCCCCCGGCCATTTTGGCCGGGGGCTTCTGTCGCTTTACGCACTAAGTGCTATCACCGTTAGGCAACGGCTGGTTCGAGGTCGGCAACCGCCACCGCCTCGGCCTGCTGGTGGCGGTGTAGTTGCCTCCGCTCCGTGAACTCCTCTGGCATTGCTGCCTCGAGTACGTCGTCCATCGTGTCCGCCAGGACGAAGGTGAGTTGCTCCTTGAGCTCTGCAGGGAGTTCATCCAGGTCGACTTCGTTTCGTCGGGGAAGAACGAACGTCGTCACCCCAGAACGCTGCGCCGCCAGCGCCTTGTCCTTGATGCCGCCAACGGGGAGAACTTGACCGCGGAGGGTGATCTCTCCCGTCATCGCCACATCTTCCCGGACCGGAACGCCAGTCAGCAGAGAAGTTAGCGCGGTGGTCATTGCCGTACCGGCCGATGGACCGTCCTTGGGAATCGCGCCGGCGGGAACGTGCAGGTGGATATCCGACTTGGCAAAGAAGTCAGGATCCAATGCCAGATCGTTTGCCCGAGATCGGACAAACGACAGCGCCGCTGTGGCCGATTCCTTCATGACGTCGCCGAGTTGCCCCGTGACTGTAAGTGAGCCTTTGCCCGGCATCTGACTGGCCTCGATGAACATGATGTCGCCGCCTACAGCGTTGACGCCCACGCCAATTGAAACTCCAGCCTGGGAGGTCCGCGCGGCCCGTTCTTCGTAGAAGAACCTGGGTCGTCCCAAATACTCTCGCACCTCAGCACGCCCAATTGTTGTCGGTACGTCTCGACCTTCGGCAACGGCCGTCGCGAGCTTCCGCCAGACCGTACCGATTTCCCGTTCGAGATTTCGGACGCCGGCTTCACGTGTGTAGTGCTGGATTATGGCCAGCAACCCTTCGTCGTCCCAGGTTATGTCGTAATCACCCAGTCCATTGGCCCTCTGCTGCTTTGGAACCAGGTAGCGCTTGCCGATCTGGAGCTTTTCCTGATCGGTGTAGCCGCTCAGCTCAACGATCTCCATTCGGTCACGCAGAGCCAGCGGAATCGAATCCAGCACATTGGCGGTCGCGATGAACATGACCTTCGACAGATCAAACGCCACATCGAGATAGTGATCGCGGAACGAGTTGTTCTGCTCGGGATCAAGCACTTCGAGGAGCGCCGACGAGGGGTCCCCACGCCAGTCGCTGCCGAGCTTATCCACCTCGTCGAGGACGAAGACCGGATCGTTCGCACCGGCTCGTCGAATTGCCTGAATGATTCGGCCAGGCATCGCACCAACGTAGGTCCGGCGATGACCGCGAATTTCCGACTCGTCGCGCACGCCACCGAGTGACATTCTGGTCATCTCGCGCCCGAGAGCTCGGGCAATGGACTGCGCAAGGCTCGTCTTGCCAACACCCGGAGGTCCAACGAAGCAGAGGATCGGTTCACGATTGATGACCGTCGCTCCCTCCTCACCGGCTTCGGCAGCTGCCTGCTGGTTGAGTTGCCGCACGGCCAGGTACTCAAGAACCCGGTCCTTGATCTTGTCGAGACCGTAGTGATCCTCGTTCAGGATCTCCCTGGTCCGAGCAATGCTGATCTCGCCTTCGGTCGATGTATTCCACGGCAGCGAGGTTAGCCAATCCAAGTAGGTCTTGATCACGCCGTATTCAGCAGCAGCTGGCGGCAGCTTGGAGAGCCGGTCCAGTTCTCGCCGCGCTTCCTTTTCTGCCTCCTCGGGCATGTTGGCCTCATCGATTTTGGCTCGCAGCTCCTCGACTTCGGCCTCGGTCTCGTTGCTCTCACCAAGTTCCTTCTGGATTGCCTTGAGCTGCTCACGGAGGAAGTACTCTCGCTGAGACTTGCTCATCTCCTCCTGAACGTCAGTCTGGATCTTGCGACCCAGTTCGAGAACGTCCAGTTCCTTGGTCAGGAACGCATTAAGGGACTTCAACTTGTCCTTGAGCGAGTCGATTTCGAGAAGTTCCTGGCGCTCGGTTGGCTCCATGCGGAGATTGGATGCCACCAGGTAAACAAGTCGTCGTGGATCGTCGTCAACGTTGAGTGCTGCCGTGACGAGTTCATCAGGCAGGTGCGGCACAAGCGAGACCAGCCGCTGGAATAGGTCGACCGTGTTGCGCCCCAGCGCCTGAAGCTCCACAGACTCGTCGTCTTATTCAGGATCCAGCCGAACGCGGGCAACCAGGTAGGGCTCCTCCTGCGTTACCTCCAGAATCCGCATGCGATCGAGGCCCTGGACGGCCAATCGCATTGAGCCATCCGGGACACGCATCATCTGATGAATGCTGGCGATCGTGCCAATCTCAAGAATGTCGTCCGGGCCGGCACCCTCTGCCAGGTCAGGATCCTTCTGCATGACAAGAGCGACGCGACGATCACCTGCCATCACATCGTCAATCAGGCGAAGAGAGCGCGCCTGGGCCGCTGCCAGGGGAACGAGCGTGGTGGGCAACACCACCGTGCCGCGGAGCGGGAGCAACGGCAACTCTTCGACACCTTCGTCGTCCGTCCGAATTACATCAGCGGAATCGACTTCGGGGCTGTCGGTCGCAGTTTCGTCCACTTCGTTCTCTGCAGGCTCCCGGGCCTCATCAAAATCATTGTGCTCGTTTGTCATGCGTCACTCCTTCCAGCTCCTGCGTCGGGATGAGGGCTGGTCGCCACAATCGTTCGTCCTTGAACTCGTGGCAATTCGATGGTCAGGAATCCGTTCTCATATGTTGCTGATGCGCGTTCGCTATCGACAACGTATGGAATTTGCACTTCGGCAGCGAATTCGCCGTAAGGGATTCGCGCTTCGTGGAAAGACCGTTGCTCCCCACCGGCGGGATGGGGCCGGTTGCCGCGAATGGACACAAGATCGCCTTCCAGGCTGATCTCGATCTCTTCGCGTTCCATGCCCGCGATCTCAGCCACAATGATGACGCGATTGGCCTCTCCGTAGACGTCGATCGGGGGACGCCACGTGCCAGTAGAACGACGCGCCACAGTTCCTGCGGGAGCCATGAGGGCCCGCAACAGTTCATCAAATTCAGACTTTCGGGGAGTACCTTCGCGCCAGCGCCCACGTCGTACAACGATCATCGCTGCTCCTGTTCATGTATTCGACTCCATCGCGACGTCGCCATTTCGGCGGACGGGATGCTCATGACATGATTATACAAGTGAAGTCATTAACTTGCTATGACTCGTATCACATTCTGTGCTGGACATGTGGGTAGCGGCGTTGAAGACTCAAATCAGCAGAATGGCGCGTTGACTAACTTGCGAGAACCAGAGCGACCGCTGCTGACCAAGCAAGGATTGCCGTTGCCAATGGCCTGTCCTCGAAGATGAGCTTCTCCGGAGCGCTGCCTCGGTGCCGACGAATGACGAGCCAGAGGTATCGAGCGAGCGCGGCCGCCACGAACGGCGCCGTGACCAACATTGGGATATCACGGTCGTATCGAGGAGCGACCAAGGTATAGACCAAGTATGCAAGCATCGTGGCGCAACCGCTGCACAGCAGGAGCACATTCATGTTTAGCGTGGCGTATTGGCGAAGGGAACTGCGATGGGCCAGGCGGTCGGCCCGCAAGAGCGAGAGTTCTCCAGCCCGCTTTCCAAGCCCCAACGTCAATGCCAGCAAAAGGGTACACACGAAGAGCCAGATCGAGATTGAGACTTCTACCGCCACCGTTCCGGCGAGGGCTCGAAGGACGAACCCGGCCGAGATAGCAAGGACATCAACGAGTGGGATGGCACGGAGCCAGAGTGTATAGCCGATCATGAGCAGCGCATACGTGAGAACAACAACGGCCAGCGCGATCGATACAACCGCCGATAGCACCAAACTTGCCCCGAGCAAGGCAATCGCCAAACCGATCGCCTGCTCGGCGGGGAACGCCCCGGACGCAATCGGCCGCTTGTTCTTGACTGGGTGAAGCCGATCCTCGGCCCGATCATGCCAGTCGTTGAACACGTACATCGAACTCGACACGAGACAGAACGCGATGAACGCGAGAGCCGCCCGGATCACCAACTCCGGATTCGAAGCGTTGCCGCTAAACACAAGTCCCGCGAGGACGACGACGTTCTTGGTCCACTGCATTGGCCGCATGACGCGTAACCAGCCAGGCATCGTGTTCATCTCACCGTCCTGGATGGTTCGTGGCCAGGAGATTACCGGGCTGTACTCGTCCGGCGACCGAATGTGACTGACCGTGGCGTGTCGATGCGGGCAGCGGGCTCAGGGGCGAGGGCCTCGACCGTCACGTTTTTCGGGTCTCCCCAGAGCATCCAGCCGCTTGCGCCGAAATCCTCCGCGGCATCAATCTGAGCGCGAACGTCCTCGGCCGTATAGTCGCGCAACCCATTGAATCCGTACGAAAAATCCTGGATCCACGGGCGGAATTTCAGACGAGAGTTGGGCACGATCGCGTCAGCGCGTTCCAGACTTTCGTAAATGGTTTCATACGGGTAGTCGTTGGGGTGACCAGGTGCCGAGGCGATATTGCCTTCTTCGAAGTGAGAGGGGTAAATCATCATGCAGACGAAATCGAGATATGGAGCCAGGGCACTGAAACGCTGCCCAATGTATTGCTCATCGTCCATGATGGTGACAAAGCCGAAGAGGTCGGCTGCGAGATACCCACCAGCGGCGTTGACAGCCTCATGGCTTCGGCGCATGAACTCGGTAATGGCAGCTTCGCGGGCTTCGGCCGTGTATTCCCGACCAAAGTCTGCGGTACTCAGATCACCGTCACTGGGAAACCGCACGTAGTCGTACTGGACTTCGTCGAAGCCGCGCTCAACCAGCTCGACCGCGAGGTCGATGTTGGCTTCCCACAGTTCCTCGTGGAAGGCGCTGACCCATCCGACTCCCTGGACGTTGACCCAGAGCCCTCCATTGACGTCGTGGACGGCGAGATCCGGCCTTGCCTCAGCGACGAGAGGATCCTGGAATACGACCATCCGGGCGATCGCGTATATCCCGTTGTCCCTCAATTTGCTCAGGATCTCGTCGAGGTCGTACACAGGTCGAACTGTGCCGACCTCGTTGAAGAAGGGAACCTGGCTGTCGTAGAAGATGACCCCTTCCTTGACATCGATCACGATGGCATTGATCTCGGTGGTGTTGGCGATATCGATGAGGGACTCGATGCCTCCCTCAGAGGTGAGCAGGTTGTAGTTCGCGTAGACGGCCTTGATCATCTGGTTTGGCAGGCGGACCTCCGCGATCTCACCTCCAGGACCGATCGAAGATGTCTGGGATTCAAAGCCGGAGGCGCGAATGACGATCTCATCGCCCTCACTCACACCGTCGAGCTGATAGGTACCATCCTTCGCTGAAACAGTTGTCGCGTCGCCCGACTGAACGACTGCGCCCTGAACCGGCTCACCGTCGGCGTTCATTACAGTGCCCGTCGCAGTCTGCACGCTCAATGCCAGATCCAGCGTCACGATCTGATCGATTGGCGCGGTGTGCTGGCCGTACTTTCCAGCGTCGATGGCAATGGTGCCGGATGGCGGCAGATTCTCGAGTCGGTACGTCCCGGTCTCATCTGTCTGGCTGGATGCGACTTCGCGGCCCTCGGCGTCGAGGGCGATGACGGTCGCGTTGGCAATCGCCCCACCACTCGCCTGATCGGTCAGCGAGCCAGTCAGGACATTTGGACGGAGCACGATCTGTTGGGCGCGGAGGGATTCGCCCGAGAGACGGCCCTCTACGGCGTGGAACCCAGGAGCCTGGATGACTACCCCCTGCTCCCCTTCGGGGAGGGACACATCCACCCTGCCGTCGGCCCCTGTTCGGTACTCAACCTCTCCAACCGTAACGGTAGCGCCCGAAATTGCCTCACCCTGCGGAATGCCCACGACCGTCAACTCAACAGCGTCAGCCCCTCTGGTGTCATACCAAATCCAGGTTCCAATCGCGAGCAAAAGGGCTACTGGAAGGATGAGGCTGAACTGCCATGTCAACCATGGCAGAGGGACAGTCGAGGCTTCGGGACGGAGGGGCTCGGAAGCAACGGGGTCCGTGGAGCGGTAGGTGGGGATATCGCGTGCGCTCGCGGCTGGCGTGTTGCTCGATTCGGGTGGCGCATCCTCCGGGCCAGAACGCCTTGAACCGACAGTCGATGTCCAACGAGTAACCGAGGGCGAATCCGATTTTCGAGCAGGACGCCGGGGAGGAGGGGAGGAGGACATGCGTTCCTTTTTCAATACAACACCAACGAACCAATGGGCGCTCTGGGTGTCCAATGGCGTTACCGGCCTTCACCGAATTTCCGCCTTTTCGCTTCGAGTATACCCAATCGGCAAATTGACACTCTCTTGCGGAAACGGGGATACTTTCAAACAGTTTGAACGTTTGCGCGACTTCCACTCGAGATGTCGCATCATGGAGCGCATCGGTGAAGTTGCCCACTGCAAGTGTGTTCGAAGTCATGGCTCCCGAGATGGCTCGGGTGGACAAGACGGTGCGCCAATCGGCAACCGTCGACTTTCCGATCGTGTCAGCCCTGATTCGAGACATTGTTTCTGCTGGCGGCAAGCGCCTCAGACCCCTCCTCCTCCTGCTCGCCTCGCGCGCGTTCGACCCCAATCCCGACCGAGCGATCATTGCCGCTGCCGGTGTGGAACTTCTCCATACAGCCTCGCTGGTGCACGACGACAACATCGATCGCGCCTCGCTGCGGCGGGGACAGCCGACACTCAACACGCAGGTCTCGTCGGGGGCGGTCATCCTCATCGGTGACTATCTTTTCGCGCAGTCGGCCATCCTCGCCGCGGCCTCCGAAGACCCTCGCGTGGTGAAGATCTTTGCGACTTCGCTCGCCGAGATCTGCGATGGCCAGATCAGGGAGACGCTGGACGCGCACCGGATCGACCAGCAACGCAGCGATTACGACCGGCGAATCTACGGCAAGACTGCGGCCCTGTTTGCTGGTGCGGTTGAGATGGGTGCAGTCATCGGCCATGCACCCGAGGATGCGGTCCAGGAACCCCGCCAATTCGGGACCGAACTGGGCATGGCGTTCCAAGTGGTCGACGACATTCTCGATCTGCGCGAAGGCACCCAGGTACTGGGCAAACCGGCCGGGAACGATCTCCGCCAAGGTGTGATCACGCTGCCGGTGATGCTGTTCCTCGAGCAAGCTACCGAGAAGCAGCGAGACCTCGTTGCGGCGGTGGTCCAGGGTGACGAGACCGATGAGTCGACCATCGACTCCCTGGTGGAAGACATTCGTGCATCCGGCGCACTCGACGGCGCAGAAGCCGAAGCGGCCCGCTATATCTCCGAGGCCGAGTCACACCTGACCGTGGTAGCGGACCTCGACACACGCGAGATGCTGCGTGAGGTCCTGTATTCCGCAGTGGAGCGGTCAGCCTAGATCCAGACCGAGTACTCGGCCTCCCCTGGAACTCCTCCCAATGACTATTCAGGCATTTCGAATCCCGAGGCTGCGTCCATTTCCGGCAAACCCAGCGCAGCAGCGAGACCGGTAACGAACCGGCCGGCGTCGACGCTGGTAGCGACCAGCGGTCCATTGGCACCCTCAAGGATTGTTGTGCGGCCGCGATATTCGCCATCCGTGACGACCGAAACCGTGCGTTGGCTTCCGCCGACCAGGGTCGGATCGGACGCGACGGCGACGGCCAGAGGGTCGTGCAAATAGAAGCCCGACATTCCGCGTTCGGTAAAGGTCCGTTCCATAACGGCGTGAACGAGTGACGCGCCGGGATGAGCATCTCGGCTCATCCGGTCCCAGGTCGCCCGAGGAAATACTGTCTGATGCGTGACATCGAGACCGACCAAGGTGAGGTCTC
>JAEZJB010000458.1 GCA_023415845.1 Chloroflexota bacterium
GGCCGCTGCGGGCACATCCGACCAACTGGTCAGGCCAGATCGTCGCCCATGTCGCGGGGTGGAGCAGTGGCAGCTCGTTGGGCTCATAACCCAAAGGTCGGAGGTTCGAATCCTTCCCCCGCTACCAACGTTTCGCAGCCTGTCGGATATCATCCGGCAGGCTGCTTTTTGTGTACCCTCGGTAAAACGTCCCTCACCATCCCTCCAGTCAGGTTCAAATGTGAAGAATGGTAGGCTTGTCCGGTGCCGGGCAAAAGTCGCTCGTCCGGATTTGAACAGGACAACGTGCATGAGCAAATCTACACTCCAACGCAAGGGCATGAGCGAGGATCGCCTGGGCGCCGTTGCTGCGGCCGGCCTCGTCGGCGGAGTCGCTGCAGGTGTCTGGCTCTCTCGGAAGGTGAAGGATTACGTCGCTAGCGACCGGCCAGATGGCGTGATCGACTGGGACCGGACGCGGGAAGTAGCCGTCGCCATGAATCGCGGTGACACGCTCACCGCTGTCCAGCGTTCGCGCCTCGACGCCTATTACGAGGACCTCGTCAACAAGTGCATTCCCATTGTCAGCGCGTACACAGGGACGACACTTCCGGACACTGGTCAGCGCACCTTCGCTTTCGATCGCATCGACTGGATCGACGCCAACCTTCATGGCTTCCGCCGTATGTTCGAGCCCATGGAGGACCTCACGGGACCTGCTTCCTCAAAGGGACCGGTCGGGCGTGTAGCGTCCGGCATCAACCAGTCCATCCTGTCGTACGAAATCGGTCTCTTGCTGGGCTACCTGGCGCGTCGTGTACTTGGACAGTACGACCTTGCCCTCTTGGGGCGTGAGCCTCTTGAGTCGAGTGGGAAGCTCTATTACGTCGAACCCAACATCCGCGGCATTGAGAATAAGCTGAGCCTTCCTCGAGACGAGTTTCGGATGTGGCTGGCGCTCCATGAGACAACCCATGCGTTTGAGTTTGAGGCTCACCCTTGGGTGCGGATTCACTTCAACTCCCTGCTCGATCAGTACATGACCTTCATGAAGCAAGACGCGGAATACCTGGCTCAGGGCATCCAGGGCCTCAAGATGCTTGCCAGCCGGGTCAAAGCAGGGAGCGATGACGATCGAGGCAGCTGGATCGAGGCGCTCATGAATGACGAGCAGCGAGCACTGTTCAGTCAAATGCAGGCCATGATGTGCGTGATCGAGGGATACAGCAATCACGTCATGAACGCTGTTGGCCGCGACCTGCTCCCCCGCTACGACGAGATTGCACGTAAATTCGAGGAACGGCAGCAGCAGCGTACACAGTCCGAGAAACTCTTCTCGCGCCTGACCGGCCTGGACGTCAAGATGGAGCAGTATCGAGCCGGCGAAAGATTCATCGACGAGATCGTTCGTCTCCAGGGGCATGAGGCTGCCAGTAAGGTCTGGAGCGGTCCTGAATTTTTGCCCACGATGGCAGAGATTCGGAACCCGGAATCCTGGATCGCTCGTACCAGTTCGCACCTGCCTGTTGTGGCCGAGGTGTAGCGGAATTTCCTCCCGTGGCATAACCACTCGGCGAATAGAACAGAAAGGCCCGCTCCTCATTGGAGCGGGCCCTTCTGTTCTATTCGAAGCAAATACCTGAAGCTCAGTGTCGGAAGTGCCTTACACCCGTGAACACCATTGTCGCGCCCGCCGCATTGGCCGCTCTGATCACCTCGTCATCACGTACGGAGCCACCAGGTTGGACCACCGCTGTAATCCCAGCCTCAAGCCCTTGAACAATACCGTCTGCGAAGGGGAAGAACGCATCGCTGGCCATCGCAGCGCCATTCGCCCTATCGCCTGCCTTACGGCTTGCGATCGCCACTGACTCAAGTCTGTTTGGTTGTCCTGCTCCAACGCCGACAACCGATGTGTCTCGTGCGAAGACAATCGCGTTTGACTTGACCAGGCGCGCGGTTTTCCAGGCAAATTCCAGGTCCTCCCACTCCTGTTCGCTCGGTTTGCGCTCGGTGACCACGTGCCAGTTTGCCGGTTCATCCACCTCGAGATCCGGTGTCTGCAAGAGCATCCCTCCCGCGATGACCCGCATGTCGAATCGCGGCTTGACAGCACTATTGCCAGATTCTGGCATTTCCAGAAGGCGAAGATTCTTCTTGCGTGTCAGGAGATGCAGGGCATCGTCATCGAAACCTGGTGCAATCACGATCTCAAGAAAAATCTCATTGAGCATCGTGGCTGTCTGGAGGTCGACAGGACGATTAAGGCCCACGATTCCCCCGAACGCGCTGACGGTATCACCCTCATAGGCAGCTCGGTAGGCTTCCGCAATGGACGAGCGTGACGCAAGACCACATGGCACCATGTGTTTGATCACCGAGGCAGTCGGCTCCGCCGCTATATTGGCTGCAGCCCACGCCGCATCCACATCAAGGAGATTGTTGAACGAGAGCTCCTTGCCGTGGAGTTGGCGAGCATCGAGCACGCCTGATACATGACCTGCCGCCGTACAGGTCGCATAGATCGCAGCCTTCTGCTGGGGATTCTCGCCGTATCGCAAGTCCTGGACCTTTTCCAGGCCCACCGAGATTTCGAATGGAAACTCCTCCGACTCTCCAGACAAAAAGTCAGCCACGAGCGAGTCGTAAGTTGAAACGTGCTGGAATGCCCGGGCAGCAAGTCGTCGTCGGAAGTTGCTATCGACGGTGTTGTCCTCAAGACGACAGAGCACTTGCTGGTAGTCGCCTGGGCTCGTGATGACCAGCACACCTTCGAAGTTCTTCGCCGCAGCTCGAACCATCGCCGGGCCACCAATGTCAATTTGCTCGATCCGCTCCTGCTCTGTGGAATGTGCCTGTCTCACGGTTTCCCTGAACGGATACAGGTTGGAAACAAGGACGTCGATCGGTTCGATCTCAAATTCTGCCAGCGTTTCGAGGTGATGTGACAGGTCTCTGCGAGCCAGCAGCCCTGCGTGAATCCGTGGGTGAAGGGTCTTCACGCGTCCGTCGAGTATCTCGGGGAATCCGGTCACCTCATCAACTTGAGTAACGGGTAATCCGGCCTCCGCCAGTGCGCGCGCAGATCCCCCGGTCGATACCAGCTCGTATCCAAGTTCGCTGAGTCGGGAGGCGAATGGCACCAAATCGGTCTTGTCATAAACGCTGATCAAGGCTCTCATCTGATTCCCCGGTCATCAATTCGAATGCGAGAAGCCCCGGCAGATCCACGACTGGCGCGGAAGTCCTGTCCGGGGCGTCCCAAGCAACGTGCAGTTTAGTCTGCTGCGGACTTCATCTCAATCGGAGGTTGAGGCGTTTCCTTCGTATGGTAGTAATAGTCGCCGTAATAGGTCGCGCCTTGCTGCTTCTTCGTCCGGTTCAATACCACACCAATCAGGCGAATACCGCCTTGCTTGACAGCCTGCGCGGCGTGAGTGAGCTGATCGATTCGCGTCTTGCCCGAAAAACAGACCAGAACGATACCGTCCGCATGGGCGGCCATCGCCAGCGCATCGCTTGCCGCGAGGACTGGAGGCGAATCGAGGATGATCAAATCGACCTCTTCACCGATCTTGTCTAGCAACGCGATGAACCGCTGGGAAGAGACCAGGTCCGAGGGATTCGGAGGAATTGGTCCACTGGTAATCAGCATCAGATTGGCCACGGCGACGCGACGCGCGACAGTTTCCCACGGCCGATCAGGGTGGGTGAGCAACGTCGTCAATCCATCATCTCCGGGCACGCCGAAGATGGTGTGTTGCGTTGGACGTCGCAGGTCCGCATCGATGATCACCGTGCGAATCCCTGCCTGTGCCATCACCACGCCAATATTAGCGACCGTGGTGCTTTTCCCTTCGCCAGGATTCGGGCTCGAAACCACGAAGCGTTTGATGTCTTCCGAAGCTGAAGCGAACTCAAGGTTGGTGCGAAGCAGGCGAACCGCCTCGGCTGCTGAAGACCTTGGCTGTGCCACTGTGTAGACCTGGTGACTCCCTGTCTTTACATTGGGAGCTTGAGGTATGGAGGCGAGCATCGGCGCCCCAGTCATCTCCTGAAGGTTGAGTTGCGGTTTGACCGTGTTATCGAGGAACTCCAGGATCGCGATGAGTGCCACCGCGAGAAGCAGTCCAACGAATGCTCCCAACAGCCCGGCCGTTAGCGGTTTTGGCTCGAATGGCTCCGACGGCACACGCGCCAGATTATTGATTCCGACAGGGGATGACAGGTTGACGTTCTGGTTGCTGTCAATATTCTCGTCAATGTAGATCTGGAATTGTTCGGCAACAGCGTTGGCAATGTCTGCGGCTCGCTGCGGGTTTGTGTCCACAGCCGTCACCTGCAGTAGCAGCGTATCTGCTACCGCTGACGTTGAGACTTTGCTGTCAAGTTCTACATAATCGTATGGAAGTTGCAGTTCGTCCACGACAGCCTGCAGGATAACGTCGCTTTCAATCAGGCTGCGATACGTTTCCGCCAGGTTCTGGCTCGAGAGCTGGGCCGTGTAGCTGTTGATGCCTTCGCCGGACTCACCAAGCATGATGAGTTGCGATGTGGTCCGGTATTGGTCAGGCTGCTGAGCGGACCTGAAGTAGGCCGTTCCCCCCGCCACTGCCATCAGGACCAATGCAATCCAGAAATACTGGCGCGCAATTCGCAGCAGTTGCCGAAGATCAAGTTCCACAGGCCGTCCTCTTTGGTCCCGGTTTCGCCAAGCCGATCACGGTCCAGTCACGAGAATCAGAATGGACACAGGTGTCTCCATTCACTGTTGCCGTCGGGCTTCGCACCGTAGCGCTCCCGTTGTAACAGTGATTCTCAAATGAACCGGGTACCCCAGGCAGGAATCGAACCTGCGACCTATCGCTTAGAAGGCGAGTGCTCTATCCGCTGAGCTACTGGGGCGAAGATCCGCTGGCAATACGTCACGATTCGACGGCAAACATGCCGCAGCTGAACGCAGCCGACACGACCTTATTGGCCGATACGCTCAATTCACGCACCCATTATACGCACGCAGCGCATGCCGGACTGGAAGTAAGCGGAATCTACCCTGCTTGATCCAATCGCATTGGTTTGCTTGGGGCAATCCTGCATTGTCTCAGCAGCTGGGCACTTTGACGGAGGGTGACGATGTCTCGGTTATCGATGTGCGCACTCCTCCATCATTCATCTTGGGCCAATTGCCAGGTCGCTGCACTTTCGGCAACCAGCGCTTGTCTTGCCAGGGTATTGACGAACGTGCGCGGACTCAAGCCGTTAGGACGTACCTAGCACCAACGAGTGGATCGCCCCATTTGTGAGCCTTGCAGCTTCCCATTTTGTCAAATATTGTCGATTGTATTCCCTTGGTGGCAGAGTGAAAGGTCGCGTCGCCAGCCAGGGAGCAGTTCGGCGGAGATAAGAAACCGATCGCAGGTCAGGAGACAACGATGTGCACTGCTGCAAACTACACGGCGACCGATCACTATTTCGGCCGAAACCTCGATCTTGAATTCTCCTACCATGAGACGGTGACGGTGACCCCACGGAATTTCCCGTTCGAGTTCCGGAAGCTGCCACCCATGCCCACGCATCTTGCCATCATCGGGATGTCCACCAACGAGGATGGATATCCGCTCTATTACGACGCTACCAACGAAAAGGGGCTGAGCATGGCCGGGCTCAACTTCCCGGAGAATGCGTCGTACAAACCTGAGGCTGATGGCAAGACAAACGTCACACCCTTCGAGTTTATCCCCTGGGTACTCGGCCAGTTCGAAACTGTCGACGAAGTCCGTCAGGCGCTCCAGAACGTCAATCTGGTCAACATTTCCTTTAGCGAAGCCTTTCCCCTGTCTCCCCTCCACTGGATCATCTCGGATCGCGATTCCTCCATCACCGTGGAGTCCGTCGCCGACGGATTAATGGTCTACGACAATCCAGTCGGCGTTTTGACCAACAATCCGACATTCGACAAGCAGTTGTTCAATCTGAATAACTACGCTGCACTTTCCATCGATCCGCCCGAAAACCGCTTCTCCAAAGATCTCCAGTTCGATCAGTACAGCCGCGGCATGGGAGCGATCGGCTTGCCCGGAGACCTCTCGTCGGCTTCCCGATTCGTCAAGGCCACCTTTACGCGGATGAACTCCGTCTCGGGCTCATCTGAGTCGGAGGCGATCAGTCAGTTCTTCCAGATCCTTGGCTCCGTTTACCAGCAGCGCGGTCTCGTCCGCCTCGGCGACAAGTACGAGATCACGATCTATTCATCGTGCTGTAACACGGACAAGGGGATCTACTACTACCGCACCTACGAAAACAGCCAGGTGACCGCGATCGATATGCACCACGAAGATCTCGACGGAAGTGAGTTCGTGGCCTACCCGCTCATCAAGGAACAACAAATCAACATGGTGAATTGATCGCT
>JAEZJB010000133.1 GCA_023415845.1 Chloroflexota bacterium
TTGCGGACCCGAACCGAAGTGGCCACTGCATTCCTGGCCGTGCTCGTTCTCGTTCGCCGGGGCCAGGTCAATGCCGCGCAGGATGCACTCTTTGCCGAAATCTCGCTCCAACAGGGATCATTCACCGTCGAAGGCGTGGAGCAGGACGACGAGTTCCTCGCGCAGGATTCTCAGGCCTAGCTGCCTCCACGTAGACGGATGCGGCAACGGCCGGCAGGTCACCCCGTAACTCCGTATCCGCACCTTCGTGAGCGGAAGAACGTACCAAGACAGCTGTTGTCAGAGAATTGCTTCAAGGATCATTCGTGCCAGTATCACCTGCTCAAGACGCCGCCCAACTACCACTGGACCAGACGAGTGAGGTTGTCGGCTGGCCGGACCATGAAATCGCGGCGTTGATCGAAGCGCTGTTGCTGGTGGCGCCCGAGCCGCCCCGGATCGACGACCTCGCGAGTTCGCTGGGACTATCAAAGGATCGTCTCGAAGCAGCGCTGGCCGTGCTGGAATTCGCGGCACCAGAACGCGGCTGGATCGTCCAGCGCCACGGGCAACAGCTGTACCTGGCCTCCGCACCACGATTCGCACCGCAGGTCAGCGCGTATTTGGGACTCGACCGTGAAGGCAAGCTCTCGGCGGCGGCGCTCGAAACCCTCGCGATCATTGCCTATCAGCAGCCGGTCACCCGCAGCGAAATCGAGGCGATTCGCGGTGTGGATAGCTCAGGGGTGATCGCGACGCTGCATAACCGCGAGCTGATCGAACCGGTCGCTCGCCTTGCTGCGGTCGGGAATCCGTTCCAGTACGGGACAACCGTCGGATTTCTGAAGCTGTTTGGGTTGGCCTCGCTTGCCGACCTGCCGCCAATCGGGCAGGTGGAAGGCGAAGACGGCGCTGCGATTCTCACGGCCGTGATCGAATCCTCTCGCCGTGACGACGATGAGCATGGGAACACACCTGCAGACGAGTCGGAGGAGCAAGCAACGTGATTGATGGCTTTCCAACCACGATTGGTCCTGGCATCGAACTCCCAGATCGCATGATCCGTCGCCTGATCAACTGGAATGGTCGCGAGCCCCTGCGAGCATGGTTCGCCGAACTACCCGAGCGACTGGACCGGTGGTGCCAGGAGTGGGAGATCGAACTCGAGGCGCGAGAATTGCCCGATACCGTCAGCATCGTCCTCTTCGGCAGCTCGGCAAAGGTCGGACCAATCGTGATCAAGATTGGACCACCCAACTACGAGCGAGTTGCCGAAGCTGCCGCCACCCGCGCGGCATCGGGTGTGGGAATGGTCCGGATGCTCGCCGACGACCCGGAGATTGCGCTGATCATGCTGGAGCGCCTCTCTCCCGGCACCGAGCTTGCCAATTCCGGACAGTCCGATGTTGACATGACCGACGTCGTGGCAGCGAGGATCCGTGACTTCTGGGCTGTCGACAAGACACCGGAAGGCCTGATTCCCCTCGAGCGATGGACGCGCGAACTGCGTGAATTCACACCGGCGGAACATCCGGGGTTACCGGTCAACCTGGTGGTGCAGGGTCAAGCCCTTCTCGAAGAGATGCTTGCCAACCCACTCAGCCGGACGATGCTGCATGGGGATCTCCACCACCATAACATCCTGTGGCAGGACGGTGGGGGCTGGGTCACCATCGACCCGAAGGGCCTCGTGGGGGAACGCGGGTTCGATGTCTGTGCCTGGATGATGAATCCCTGGGGCTTCCCCAACACCTCCGACTTCCTGCCACGTGCCAACCAGCGGCTCGACATTCTGGCGAGAGAACTCGGTGAGAATCGGCTGCGTCTCGCGCAGTGGTGCTTCGTTTTCGCGGCGCTGAATCTCTGCTGGAGTCTCGACGTCGAGCACCCGGAGAACCTGGAGAGCGATATTTCGATTCTTCACAACATGGCGGGCTTGCTCGACGACGCACGTCGAGGAGAAGAGGATCAGATCACCATCCCAAACATCTGATCAGGTCGAGAGTGGTGAAGCCAGCGCGCGGGTTCGAGCGACCACCTCGGCGGTAATCCGGGCTGCGTCCTCGATTTCCTCAAAGCTGTTTCCGCGCCCCGTGGTAAACCGCAGGCTGGCTCGCGCCTCGGCTTCCGTCAGCCCCATCGCCAGCAACACATGACTTGGCTCGGAATTGCCAGTCGTGCAGGCCGACCCGGCGGACGCGGAAACGCCCTGCATGTCCAGACCGAGCAAGACCGTTTCGCCCTGCACACCTCGGAATGAGACATTCAGATTGTTGGGCAACCGATCTGGTCCAGGCTCCGGCCCATTCAGGCGAATGTCCTGAACCCGCTCCTGCAGTTCTTCCCAGAGCCGGTCGCGAAGGGCTGCATTGTGAACGTTGACCGCTTCACGCATCTCGTTTGCGCGCACCCGTGCTTCGGCAAAGCCCACGATGAGTGGGACATTCTCCGTTCCGCCCCGACGGCCAGACTCCTGTCCCCCACCGTCCTGCTGGAACCGGATCGCGCTGCCCTTCCGCACATAGAGGACACCCACCCCCTTGGGACCGTAGAACTTGTGGCCCGACAGGGAGAGGAAGTCGACACCCAATTCCTGTACGTCGAGAGCAAGCACGCCAGCGGCCTGGACCGCGTCGGTATGGACCGGTACGCCACGCTCGTGCGCAGCCCGTGAAATTGCCTGGATCGGCTGGATCGCTCCGACTTCGTTGTTCGCGTACATTACCGATACCAGGCAGGTATTGGGGCGTAGCGCAGCAATGATGTCGTCAACGCTCACCATCCCAGACGCGTCGCTGGGGACCACGGTGACGTCAAAGCCCTGCTCCACCAATGCTTCCGCGGGATGAAGAACGGCATGGTGCTCGATGCTGGTGGTGACGATGTGCGGACGCAAACCCGAGTCCGGCGCCTGAAGCCGGGCAGCCCAGGCGACGCCCTTGATCGCGAGATTGTTGCTCTCGGTGGCACCACTGGTGAAGATCACCTCGGAGGACCGACAGCCAAGCACCCTTGCGACCTGCTGGCGCGCACGATCCAGGCCGGCCCGGGCATCCTGACCGACCTGGTAAATGCTCGACGGATTGCCAAAGTTGCTGGTGAACCAGGGCAGCATGAGATCGACCACACCTGGATCGACAGGCGTCGTCGCTGCGTGGTCGAGATAGATCGTGGATTGTCCGTATGTCATGGAAACGTGGGGAGGCGCACCGGCTCCGGGTGGGCCGAACGCGCTATACGGCCGCGGCCGGAGAGGCTGGCTGCTGGACGAGGTCGGCCAGTGTCTGCGAGTCGAGGGCATCGACCATGGAATCGCGGAGCTTAAGCCAGATGGGGCGAGTTTCGCAGCCACCAATCAACGGGCAGGTCTGCTCGGATTCATCCTCCGAGACACACTCCATAGGAGCGATCGGGCCTTCCATCACACGGAAGACATCACCCACCCGAATCTCTTCGGGCGGTCGGCCCAACACGTACCCACCGCGGGCACCGCGTTTGCTCTCTACTATCCCTGCTCGTCGCAATGGGGCGATCAGCTGCTCGAGATATGCGGGAGGCACCGAAGACTCACGAGCGATGTCGGCAATCGACAATGGCCCGCTCCCATAATGATGGGCGAGGGTGAGCATGGCACGCATGCCATATTCGCCTCTTGTCGAAACTCTCATGCAGTTTGCCTCCTAAGAGAAGGGATGCAATCCCCTCAATTACCTACTCTACCGGCAGCCTGCAAGTTCAGTCAAGCAAAGTCGCCCCCGCACACCGTTAGTGGCGACGATAATGCTTCCAGAATGAAAGTGTATCAAGAATCGCCTCCTTCCAGTCGTCGGAGATCACGGGCGCGCTCCCCAACCCGGGAGACATCTGGCGATAAAGATGGACGAACCGATCGGCCGTGAAGATTCCCCGATACCGTCCGTCCTCAGTAACCGGCACAGCCCAGCAATGCAGCAGGTTCATCTGGTGCTGCACGTCCTGAATCGAATCGTTGACGTCCGCCACGTAAACTGGCGGCTCCATCACGTCAGCGACGGTGCGTCCCTCAATCCCACCGGCCAAACTTTCCAGCAGCCGCGTCCGCCAGAGCATTCCGATTACGCGCCCCTGATGCGTCACCACCATGTCTCGCGGTCCACCGCGCAGCGCAAAGCGAAGACTGTCAGTTGGGGCGACACCGCCCATGTCCCAGAGCGCATATTGCCCCACACGCAGTCGTCGCATGCCGGACTGCACTCTCTCCACCCGGGCCTCTGACTGGGCCGCGAAGATGACGAACGCGCCGAGAATGATCAGGATCAGGTTGCGATCCCACAGCCCAAGCACCACGAAGATCACCGCAAACGCCATGCCGAGCATCACGGCGACGCGCGTGGCGCGCTCGCGACCCATGCCCGGCACGAGCATCGCCCGGAGAATGCGACCACCGTCGAAGGGAAACGCTGGCAGCAGATTGAATGCCATGATGGCGAGATTGATCACGAGCAGGTAGGCCAGAAGCGACGACACCGTCAGGGTCGACAGCGGTTCGGTTCCCGGGATCAGGGCGTCCCAACCGCCAAGCACGCCAATCAGCAGGACCCCTGGCAGCAGTGTCATCGCTATTGCGAGGCTCGTGAGGGGTCCACCCAGCGAAATCAGGAGTTCGGTTCGTGGCGTTGTCGGCATCTGCTCGATCCGCGCGACGCCGCCAAACGGCCAGAGCGTGATGTCGAGGACCCGAACATTGAACTCCCGCGCCATGGCGCAGTGCCCGAGCTCGTGGAGCAGCACCGACAGGAACGTCAGCACCACGAGCAGGATTCCGAGCACCATCGGCACTACACCGCGATCAGGACCGATTCCCCATTGCCAGATCGCCCACAGCAGAACCAGGCCAAACGTGGGATGCACGTTGACCTCGATGCCACGGATGGTGGTGAGCTTGAGCGATCGCAACACAGGAAAGTCTCCGTCACCATTGGGGCAACGTCGTGAGAGCAGTGCACCGAACGTCCACTATCCTTGCATGGTAGTTTCCGGTTCCGGTGGCGAACAATGAACGTACAGGCGAGAGGTAGAAATTTACCACCGGAACAACATCATTCTCCCAACGCCCTCGTGATGATTGTGCAAACCCCTGCTGGAGCACCTCTTCCATGAAACTCTCGTGTTGCGCACCGACCAGGCTGGACCAACCGCCTGCCGAAAATCAGCCCGTAGTGGTGCGCCAATCCAGTCCGCCGATCTCCTTTCTCACCGCCAGCATCCCGGCCGGCACCTTCGCCATGGGAAATCCGCGGGACGACGGGTATCCCGCCGACGGGGAAGGTCCCGTGCATGAAGTGACGCTGCCTGCATACCGGATGGCGATCACCACCGTGACGAACGCCCAGTTCGCCAGCTTCATTGCGGCGACTGGCTACGTGACAGAAGCCGAGCGATTTGGGTGGTCATTCGTCTTTGCCGGGCTCTTGCCTGACACCTTCGCACCTACCTCTGGCGT
>JAEZJB010000163.1 GCA_023415845.1 Chloroflexota bacterium
GTCCTGCCTGCTCGCAGGCGGCTTCCAGCTGGGCGATCTTCTCCGGAATGCCGTCCGTGCTGCCATACCAGCAGGTATTCCAGGCGTCGGCGTATTCCGCGAGCAGGCCGAGCATCCGTGGACTGGACGACCCGATCAGGATCGGCGGCCCCTCGGGCCGTGGACCACGGGGCAGGTTGCGGGCATGGTTCGCCTGATAGTACTGGCCTTGCAGGTCCGCCTCACCGGTGCGGAGCAAGTCGTGGATGATCTGCAGCGCTTCCTCGAACTGGCTGACGCGGGGCTCGAAGCGGATCCCGAACTGGTCGTACTCGTCCTTCTGCCAGCCAGCCCCGAGACCGAGAATGAAGCGACCACCCGAGATCTCGTCGATCATCTCGGTCATCTTGGCGATGACACCCGGATTGCGATAGGCGGTGCAGGCGACCAAAGGACCGATCGCCACCTCAGGCACCTTGGCAGCGACCGCTGCCATCAGCGTCCAGGCCTCCCAGATGCCCCGCAGGCCCTCGTCACTGGGGAAGCTGAAGTGGTCGGCGAACCAGAGCGCCTCGAACCCAATGTCTGCCGCCTGTCGCGACAGGTCCACCACGTCCGCATAGCGTGGCTGTGTCCCAAACGTGGCGCCGTCGGAAATGGGCACCATGAGGCCGAGGCTGGTTTCGCGTCGGGTTGTGGGCCAGCGACCAGCCGAAACTCGAGAATCCGTCATTTTTCCACCTTGGGTAGGCCCTTACGGGTCGGACACGCTGGTCGCACGCTACCGTATCCGCCTCCCCCTGAACAGGGGGAGGCAGCCCCCGGCAGCGCTAATCGATGCTCATCGACCGGATTCGCCAGGTCGCCAGTGCGACGGAGATGGCGACGATGGCCGCGATGGTGATGATGACCGTCGAGGTCGCGGAGGGGTCGGTGACGGTGATGCGGCGATCGTCGACGAGGCGCACGAAGAGTGACGAGGTGTAGTGGCTAATGCTGATCGAGCGCAGACCCGGCAGGACACGCGAAAGTGCGGTTTCCCAGACGAAGACGTAGAAGACCCCGATGAGCAGGGCACGCTGGATGAGCGTGCTGATCAGCAGAAAGATCGATCCGAAGCCAAAGATGGCAACCAGGCTGGAACTCAGCGCCGGCAAGAGCAGATCAGTCATGTCACCGAAGTGACCGAAGGCGAGGATGCCCCAGGTGAGCGCAATACCCGCCCAGAGGATCGGGACGAGCACGATAAACACCGCCAGGAGCTTCTCGATGACGATGCGTGAACGACCGACTGGTTTCAGGGCAAGGTACTGGAACGTCTTGTCTTCGATCTCATCGCCAATCGCCGCTGTGGCCAACACCAGAACCGCGAGCGGGAGCAACGTGCTGACGAAGAGATTGAGGTAGAGCGTCTTCGCGAAAATCTCACGGTAGTCCCGAAGGTCGAAGTCGATCGGGGCAATCCGCGGCACGGCGGCGAAGATGGCGGCAAGCAGGGCGATGCCTGCGACAACGAAGATGGCGCGCGAGCGGAGGAATTGCTGGATGGTCAGTGAGGTAATTGTCAACATGCTGCCTACTGCTCCACCAGATACGAAAAGACCGAGGTGAGCGAGTCGTCAGTCGGCTGAATTTCCAGCAACCGCACGCCAGACTCCTGGGCGAGCTGCGGAACCAGGCGATAGAAGGCACGCACTTCGCCGGTGCCGACCACGATGCGGTCCTGCTGGTCGATGTGGACTGACTTGACGAGCGGAGCGCCAATCAGGAGCGACGCCAGCCGCCGGGGATCGGATGACCGAATCCGGATCTCATGGTCGTGCGCATCGATCTTTTCGCGAATGGCCCGGAAGTCACCGGCGGCGGCCAGCTTGCCATTAATGATGACCACGATGTTCTGGGCAAATCGCTCAACCTCGACGAGGACGTGCGAAGAAACGACGACGGTCTTGCCCGCTTCACCCAGTTGACGAATCAGCCGAATCAGTTGCGCCCGCTGGACCGGGTCAGTGCCGTTCAGCGGCTCGTCCATCAGGATGACGTTGGGGTCGTGGACGAGCGCGCCGGCAACCTTGATTCGCTGGCGCATGCCCTTGGAGTACCCGCCAGTCTTCCGATCGGCGGCCTTCTGCATGTCGACGAGCGAGATCGCCCGCTCCACGGCCTCATCAACATTGGGCAGTTTCTGCAGTTTGGCGTTGAAGCGGACGAATTCCCGCCCACTCATGAACGGGTAGATGACTTCGTGCTCGGATACGAGTCCGAGATTGCGGTAGGCGCGCGGATTCCCCCTGGCCGGCAACCCATCAATCATGACTGTGCCGTTCGATGGAGCCTGGAGTCCAGCCATCATCTTGAGCGTGGTTGATTTGCCGGCACCGTTGGGCCCGAGGAGTCCCGTCACGCCAGGCCCGATCGCGAACGACACGTCGGAGACAGCAACGATATCGCCGTACCACTTCGATACATGCTCGAGCACGATCGTTGCGTCTTCCCGCTCGAGTCCGGTCATTGCCTCCTCGGCGACCGACGTCGGGGGCTCGGCTACTGCCGATTTACGTCCAAACACATGGGCCTCCTACGAGTCGTCGCGCGGGCTGTAGCGCCAGCGGAGGAAGAGCATGCCCAATACGATCAGGGCGAGACACCAGGCCGTATAGACCCACAGTGAAAGATTGGCCTGCTCGATCATTGGCTGGGATTGCAGGCTAAGGTCGTCGAACAGGTGATTGGAGATGGCGACGAAGACCGAATTGAAACTGAGGAGCACGAGATAGCGGCTCCAGTCGTACTCCTCCAGCAACTCCATCGACACGGCCGCGATCGCGTTTAGCACGATGAACCCAATGAAGATGATGGTGATTGCCACCGCCTTGCGATCGGTCAAGGACGAGACGGCAAGAGCCACGATGCCGAACGTGAGGGAAATCAGGAGGCCGAGGAAGATGATCTTGCCGAGGTCATCGATGTTGTTCCGGATCGAGGACCAGACCGATCCCGCACTGAGTTGACGCCCAAGCCAGAGGATCGCCAACGGGAGCAACGTCATGGTGGTGGTCAGCAGCGTGATGGCA
>JAEZJB010000209.1 GCA_023415845.1 Chloroflexota bacterium
GCGACCTGGCGATCAGGTCCTGAAGCAGTCACGACATCGAGGTCGGTGACACATTCCTCCAATCGCGGGCTCATCTGCCGTCTGGCAACGACATGAAGCGACGAATGGCTCGCTTCCGGCTGTCACCTGTTCGCTCATCCATGGACCCGGTTCGCAAAGGAGGTGGCGGTTTCTCCGCCTGGAGGTGGGTCGGCTGCATGGAACAGGTTCAGTACCTGCATCGTACGCCGAAGTACTTATTTGTCAATCCCCAAACATATGCTCACCGCGGCTCTTGCTGGCGCGGTGACGAGCATGCTCCAGCGCGGCTGGGAATCATGGCGCCGGTGAGCTTTCCGGGCTGGCGACAGGCGTTGATACGAGGGAGGCGATGGGACTGGCCACCGGGGTGGCGGCAGCCGACACGACGATCGTTCCCGCCGCCATTCCCGGGTGATACGAGCAGACGTAAGTGAAGGTTCCGGGCTTGTCGAAGGTGACGGTGGCGGACAGACCGGGGGCAATGTTGCCGGTGTCGAAGCTGCCATCCTCGGACGTGGCAGTGTGCGCCACCGCGTCGTTGTTGAAGAAGATGACCTGCTCGCCGACCGTCACTTCGAGCACCGCTGGCTGGAAGGTGAAGTCAGCGATCACCACGTTGGGTTCGGGAGTGGGCGGAGGAGCGATCTCGGTGGGCGTGGCCTCGGCCGTGGAGCTCGGTTGCGCCGGAGCGGCAACAGGTGTCGCCTGGCCTCCGTCCGGCACAAAGAGGGTTTCCGCCAATGGCTCGCATTCACCGGGGGTGACCGTTTCCGCGTCTCCCCGGAACTGGACGATCACGCCGTTGCCATCGTTGGCGCCAATTGCTGGCATCGATACGTAGAGCGATGTCCCGTCGAGGCCGAGATCGAGGGCGATGGGGGCGGCCAGGTTGGTGGCGATGACCTCGGAGCCATCCGGCGTCTGCTGCAGCAAACGTCCGCTGGAGGGATTGATGCCGCTCGGGTCGTCGCCGTTGTCGGTAGTGAGTTCGAGCGCGTACAGCGTGCCAGCATCATCGACCGCCACATCGACGACCGCAGTAAGGTCGGACCAGACCTCGCTGAC
Source organism: Chloroflexota bacterium (assembly GCA_023415845.1). Lineage (GTDB taxonomy): Bacteria > Chloroflexota > Chloroflexia > Thermomicrobiales > UBA6265 > JACCYX01. Next base: position 1,087 of record JAEZJB010000209.1, read on the forward strand.
CGATCTATCGAGGCCGACCTGGACGATGCTGGCACTGCCATCGACCAGCGGCGTGTCGCTCATGACCCCAACGTAGATGCCGCCGTTGCCATCGAGCACCGGGCGGGTCGGCAGCGCCCGCTCGCCAGAGAGCGTGGTGACGAGGGAGGTGGTGCCATCGGAGCCGACCGTCAAAATATCGCCGGATCGCGCATCAACCACCCACAGCACGCCGTTGGCGCCATCGGCCACCATGCCAAAGCTGGCGGCCGGAACGGCATCGCCGAGACGCGCGGCGAGGTCGGCGTCGAGATCATCGGGCAGTTCGGCGATCAGTTCGGCTTCACCTTCGGCCAGCAGGCGGTAGATGCCGCTCGCCTGGTCCGAGTTACCGAAGGCCGACCCACCACCGTCGACGGCGACATAGAGCTGGTCGCCGAGGATCGCCACATCACTGGCTCCAAGCACGCTCCCGTTCGCGGCGAGGGACGAGGGCAGCCCCGTGACGATGGCGCCCGGGCACCCGGTGCCTTCGACGAGGGCCACGGCGGACGTGGTTCCACCCGACCAGCCGTTGTCGGCAGCGTTGGCACCGCCACTGCCAGCCAGGGCCACGAAGATCAGATCACCCACCGAAAGAGCGCCACGCGGATTGGTGAGGCCGGTCGCGACGATGACGCCGGACTGCCTTTCCTGAGCAGCTGCACCGTTACTGACCAGGCTCCCACATACCAGCAACAGGACGATGAGGACCCTGAGAACAGGTTGAGGCGACATTGCTGGCTCCCTGGAATGCGGCTCGACGCACCGCCCGCGGTGTGTTGGTCTGGTGCCATCGTACCCGGCGCGGTGGGTCATGTGGTAGCAGAACGCGGCAGGAGCGCAAGACGGTCGGCGATTTCTGCTGCGATAGCCGCTGGGTCGCGGTCGCCAACCTCAATGACGAGGTCGCCAATGGCGGCGGATTCCATGATGCCCTGCAGTTCGACCGACCGGTCACGATGCCAGGCGAGGGCCTCCCCTGACTCACGGTCGGCGAGGCGGGTGTGGATCAGGTGCAGAGGGACATCGAGACGAACGATGGTGACGGTGGATCCCGGCATGAGGTTGGCGTAGATCGTCCGTTGATCCATCTCCTCCACGACGTCGGCCAGCACGACACAGGCCGCTCCAGCAGCCAGCAGGTTGGGCCAGATCGATCCGAGATTGCGGTACCCCAGGCGGACACCGAATCGATCGCCCTCGGGCGAAGGTTCCATCCAGCGAAGGTAGTCCATGTCGATCAGGGCCGTCGGGGTGCCGTTGCTCCCCAGGTAGTCGCAGAGCGTCGCCGCCACCGTTGATTTTCCGGCGCCAACCGGTCCGGTAATGACCACCACCGGCACTGGTTGTGCGTTCGCCGTCGCCTGATCCCGGTTCATGAACCCATCCATATCCTATATAATCAGTCGGAGATGACGCGCGGTTTCCGCGTGTCCCGTACCCCGATCCGGAGACCTCATGGCCACGTCCACCGTCGAAGCGCCCAAGGTGCAGTTCTGCTCAGTCGTGTCTGCCGAGAGTGGCGAGAGTCCATTTGGATCGGCCTGGCATACCAGGCGCTATATCCTGACCGAGTTACCGCTGCCGTGGAAGTATGACGTGCTGGACAGTCCGGGCGTGCCTGCCGGAATGCGTGATGCCGTGCGGGAGTTGTGGGCCGAAGGTGTCTATCCGGCGATGATCGGGTTTGCTCCGGACGAGAAGTGGTCGGTGGCGGGAATGACCCGGGTGCTGGACTACCGGGTGCCCCCCGCCCCATTCGCAGCATATGAGTGCCGGGAGTACCTGATTCCGACCGACGAGATTGGGCGGGTGATCACGCCATTCCTGCGTGACGAGCACGGCGACTCCCTGGAGGAGTTCCGGGTGGCCTCCGCGCCGGGCCAGCGCGACTTCCTGGTCTGCACCCACGGCGCGATCGACGCCTGCTGTGCCAAGTTCGGGTACCCAATTTACAAGATGCTGCGCATGATGGCCGACAACCCGGACCATGGGATTCGCGTCTGGCGCTGCACGCATTTTGGTGGGCACCGGTTTGCACCGACGATGCTGGAAATGCCATCGGGCCGGTACTGGGGGCACCTCGAAGCGCGCGACCTCGGTCCGATCGTGCGGCGGGAGTTGCCGCAGGAGTTGATTCGCAAGCGCTACCGGGGGTGGGCGGCATTGCCGTATGGTGCAGCGCAGGAAGCCGAATGCGAGTTGTTCGCGCAGGCGGGGTGGGACTGGACCGAGGCGCTGGTCACCCCCGGCGAGGCGCCGCCGTTCTCGTGGGACGCCCCAATCGAGGAACCCCAGATGATGACGTTCGGGTTCTCGCACGCGGGCAGGAGCATCGATGGGACAGTCGAGGTGCTGGTGACGCCGAACGGCTCGATCCCGACCACCCACACCTCCGGGGCGGAGATTGAACTGCACGACGAGCAGCAGTTCGTCTCGACGATTGTGGCAACGGACGCAGAGGATTTCTTCCGAGGTTAGCCGACCGTCACGAAATGGCAGAAGGCCCGGATCGACTTCGATCCGGGCCTTCTGCGGTGCACTTTCCGAGGGTGTGGCGCCTAGAGTTCATGGCCGCCGCGAGCCGGTCCACGACGGACGCTCTCGGGCGGAACGTTCCAGCCGAAATGCTCGGTCTCATCGCCCTTGATGGCGAGGAAGGCGGAATGCGTTTCCGGGTAGACCGACATCACCGCCTCGAACGGAATCCAGAGTTCGGAACTGGCCCCCGACAGGCCCTTCGCGTAGAAGAACCCGGCGAACTTCTTGCCGAAGTCGGTCGCTCCGGGGAGCACGCCGATGACTTCGGCCAGCGCACCACTCTGGGCATACAGCGTGTAGCCCGGTCCGATATCGCTGACGGTGCCAGGCTGACCGGTGCGAGCACGCTCGCTGACCGGCGGCAGCGGCGGGGCGAAGAATGGCTGCGACCCGATCACCACGTCCTTCTCAAGGGGACCAGTGGTTCCCGCAGGACGGGTGGCGAGGAAGCCCGCCCCACCCAGCACGACAACGGAAATGGCAACCGCGCCCCAGAGTTCGGGTCGGTCAAGCCGGTCCTTGGTATCGCCCGGAGAGAACAGGCCAAGCAGCAGTTCCCCCATCAGGACGATCCCAATCACCGTGATGACGGTAATGACCACCGGCATCACGAATGGATCGATCAGTCGCTGTCGAATGTTCCCCATGGCGTCCTCGTCTACTCCCCTTCTTGCCCGTACATACAGACCAGTTTCAACCGTGAATCAGGAAATGTCCACCTGCGAACCGTGCGCTCATGCGCCGTTCCGGCGCGACCAGGGCGGCTCCTGCTCTTCCTGCCACTCGGGCAGGATGACGATGCTGGGCTCAACCGCGAATTCGGCGGCCTTGAGCCGCTCACGACGTTTCCGCACCTGCATCATGCGCCAGCGGAAGAGCAGCGGGCCGCTAATGGCCGCGATGGGGATGAACAACCAGTACCAGGTGGTAATCATGATCATCGAGAGGCTTTCGCCGGAGCCCGCCGCGACATACCAGATGACGCCAATGGTCACCATCTTGAACCCAAAGAGACACCACAGGAACCCCCAGACGGCCTTGCGGGCATCCTGTTCTTCACGCTGTTCGCGTTCCAACCGCCGTAATGCCCTGCTTGCGTGGTCTGGGGCAGGCATGCTCATGGCCACGAGCACCTCCCGGCCTAACGGCTCAAGACTTGGTCACCACTGATGCGGATGGTGGCTCGGACGGAACGGCCAGCCGCAGCTGGCGCCGGCGCTGATTTTCCATGGCAAGCGCATCACGGTCCTTCCGCTCTTCGCGGTTGGCCCAGCGCAGGAAAATCACGGTCAGCATGATCAGGAACAGCGAGTTCATGCCGACCCACATGATAAGCCCGGCGATCTCCTGATCGGTCTTGAGATCGATGCCCCAGGGCCGGACGGTAGCCTTTTCGTAGTGGGGGTAAAGGCCGGCCCCGGCGTAGGTAATCATGGCGCCGATGATGCCGGACGGAATGGTCTGCACGAAGAGATAGAGACACTTCATGGGAGGAGAGAGCTGGGGCGATTCCGGCACCGGGCTCATCAGCGGCCAGTAGAACAGGAAGCCGGCGATGATGAAGAAGATGTGCTGGGTGGTGTGGAGGAGCTCGTTCTCAAGGGTGGCGTCATAGAAGGCCGGAAAGTGCCAGAACGCCATGATGACGGTGACGATGAGGAACGACGGCACGGCCCGAGGCACCCAGGTCATCAACCAGGCCAGGCGTGGATGTTGCACGATGGGGGTGTAGACCCAGGACGGGATGCCCTTGATCCAGCAGGGAACGACCGCAAACATCAGCAGCAGGTGCTGAACCATGTGGGCGCTGACGAAGAAGAAATGCGACCAGTCGTCCATTGGCGGCCCGAGGGCGATCAGCAGGATCAGCGAACCGAGCAGGAACCAGCGAATCTGCGACTGGGAAACCGGCCTGGCCTCGACCCCGGGGCGGCGGCGATTGAGCGGGCCGACCCAGAGCAGGTACAGCCCGGTGATGGCAAGGACGCCCAGGGCGATGCTCGGGTCCAGGATCCAGTGGGTATAGAGGGGGCCACCGGGTTCAGGACCGCCAACGTGGAGGAGCGGGATGGGGAATGACGAAAACATGGCGGGAAAACCTGACGGGAACCGAAACGGGCCCGCTGGAGGCGAGCCCGGCTCAGAAAGACGTGACCGTGGCGGGCTATCGGGACCGGGAGCTGGTTGAGCGCGCCGAGGTCACCTGCTAGCCCCTCATGTTGCTGAAGTAGTTGGTGATCTCGTGGAAGTGCATCATCACCCAGGTCGCGATGAACGTGGCGAGGGCGAAGACCATGCCCAGGATGAAGATCAACCGGAGCCGGAGATCGTCGAACTTGAGGTGCATGAAGTAGCTCACCACCAGGAAGAACTTGATGGTGGAGAGGGCGATGAGGGCCGGAACCAGAATGCCCTCCACCGCCTCGATGTAATAGATGACCACTTCGATCAGCGTGATGATGAAGAGGATGATGCCGATCTTGATGTAGGAGCGCTCGGTTGGATGCGCGTGCGCCTCATCGTCTGCGCCATGTGGCTGGTTATGTAGCGAAGTTGGCACCGAGGCCATTGCGAAGCTCCCAACGCGTGCCGCTGCACGCCTTCACTCGAACGCCCGACGGCAGGCTAGAACAGCCCGGTCACTCCATGAATCACGGAACTGGCGATGCCCATCACCGACGAAGCGTGCTCTTCGCCGCCATGTTCACCCATGTCCTTGTACGGAATCAGGTAGACGAGCGTGAAGATGACGATCCAGACGATATCGACGAAGTGCCAGTAGAGACCGGCGATTTCAAGATCGAGCGAGTCGTCCTTCTGCAGGCCACCGCGAAGCGACACGTACAGGAGGCTGAGCAGCCAGACCACGCCGATGGCGACGTGAAGGCCGTGGAACCCGGTCAGGGTGAAGAAAGTGGTGCCATACATGTTGGTCGTGAGCCCGAGTCCCTCGTGATAGAACTCGGTGAACTCGAAGTACTGACCACCAAGGAAGACCAGGCCCAGCGCCGCAGTGGAGAAGAGCCACAGGCGGGACGCCCGCAAGTCCCCTCGCTGCAGGCCGGCCAGCGACAGCACCATGGTCAACGAACTCATGAGCAGCACGAAGGCCGAGACCGAGGTGTACGGAATGTCGATGAGCCCGGATGGGAACGGGCCATTACCCATTTCCTCCGCCCGGCCCCGATAGATCATGTAGGTGGCGATCAGCGCACCGAAGAACATGCAGTCGGAGGCCAGGAAGAGCCACATCAGCAACTTGCGATGATTAATGCCGGTGGACGTGGGCGGATGATCCGCGTGTCCATGATCTCCATCGTGGCCAACACCAGCGGCGTGGACCTGTGGAGCGTCGAGTACCTGTGCCATGTTCTCCCCTTCAACCGGCGTATCCCCCGCCGGGACGGCCGTTTCTCCCGAAGTCGCCTGCGCTAGTCAGCCGGCTCGAACGACCAACCGTAGATGCCACCAACGAGGAGTAGCGCGCCAAGGGCGGTGACGACCGGGACCCCCATATCCACGATGTGGAAGACCGGATTGTTGAACAGCATGCCGACGGCAACCAGTGCCAGGCCGATGGCCGCGATGAGCGGATAGAAGGACGGATTCGGCAGGTGGATGTGCGCGTCCGGCGGCGGGTTCTGGTTGTCCAGCAGACTCGTGCGGGATGCTTCGTCCTCGCCCATGGCGTGGTAGGCCTGCGAATACGGGTTCTTGTCCTTGACGGCAGCGTCAACGCGGCCGACTTCATTGCCGCCCACGGTGAGATTGAGCGTTTCCTCGTGCTCTTCGACGCCGTACTTCTCGGCCCAGAGCGGATCGCGATGCTCGATGGTGGGGATGCGGTAGAAGTTGTAGGGCGGCGGCGGGGACGAGGTCGACCATTCGAGGGTCGCAGCATCCCACGGATTCGGGCCAGCGATCTTGCCGCGCTGGAGACTGACGGCCACGTTGTAGAGGAAGACCAGGATTCCGGCACCAAGCAGGAAGGCACCGCAGGAAACCACGACGTTCCAGAACCACCAGCCGCTGCCTTCGCCGTAGCTGTAGTAGCGGCGGGGCATGCCTTCCAGGCCAAGGAAGTGCATGGGGAAGAAGGTGGAGTTGAAGCCGATGAAGACCATCCAGAAGTTGATCTTGCCGATCTTCTCATCCATCAGGCGACCGGTGAACTTGGGGAACCAGTAGTAGATACCCGCCAGCAGGCCGAAGATGGAACCACCGAACAGCACGTAGTGGAAGTGCGCAATGACGAAATAGGAGTCGTTGTGCTGGGTATCGAGCGGAGCGGAGGCGTGCATGACGCCGGACAGACCACCGATGGTGAACTGCGAGACGAGACCGACCGCGAAGAGCATGGGGGTGGTGAACTTGATGTGGCCCAGCACCATGGTGCCGATCCAGTTGAAAATTTTCACACCCGTGGGCACGGCGATGATCATCGTGGTCGCCGCGAAGACCGAGTTGGCGGTCGGGCCGAGACCGGTGGTGAACATGTGGTGAACCCACACACCGAACCCGAGGAAGCCGATGGCGGCGGTGGCGTAGACCATCACGGCGTAGCCGAAGAGCGGCTTGCGCGAGAAGGTTGGAATGATTTCGGAAATGATGCCGAAGGCCGGCAGGATGAGGATGTAGACCTCAGGGTGCCCGAAGATCCAGAACAGGTGCTGCCAGAGGAGCGGGTCGCCACCGGCGGCCGGGGCGTAGAAGCCGGTTCCGGCGTAGCGGTCCATGCCGAGCAGGAAGAGGGCAACCGTGATGGCCGGGAAGGCCATGATCATCAGGAACGAGACGATCAGGGTGGTCCAGGTGAAGATCGGCATGCGCATGAGGGTCACGCCCGGCGCGCGCATGTTGAGGACGGTGACGATGAAGTTGAAGGCACCGGCCAGGGAGGAGACGCCGAGGACCTGCAGGCCGAGCATCCAGAAATCGACCGACCGGCTGGGGTTCCAGGTGGTGTCGGTGAGCGGCGCATAGCCGTACCAGCCGGTGGCCGGAGCATCGCCCACGAGCCAGCTGATGTTCAGGAGGATGGCGCCGAGGATGAACACCCAGAACGAGAAGGCATTCAACCGCGGGAACGCTACGTCACGCGCCCCAATCTGGAGCGGCATGATGTAGTTGAAGAACGCCACACTCAACGGCATGACCGCCAGGAAGATCATGGTGGTGCCGTGCATGGTGAAGAGTTCGTTGTAGGTGTTCTCGGCGACCAGGTCGTTATCCGGTCGGATGAGCTGGGCGCGGATGATCAGCGCCTCGAGGCCACCAACAAGAAAGAAGAAGAAGGCTGCCACCCCGTACATGATACCGAGGCGCTTGTGGTCGACCGTCGTGATCCAACTCCACAGCCCCGTGTTGGATTTTGTTGCTGGCCGCGTAACGGTTGACGTTTGCGGCTGGGCAATGGATGCCATGCTGTACTCCTGCCTGCTTCCGGCGACTCCCTGATGCCACCGGCCCCACCTGTACCAATCTCCGAACTGCGAGCCAGACCGTGTGTCCGGCTCACAGGTGTTAGTCCGCCGGGGTAGCCGCGCTCACCGGTGAGGCGACGGGTGAGGCCACCGGGGTGGCCGCTGCGCCCGGATTATCGCAACCACCAGCCGGTTGCAGTGACGACAGGAAGTCCATCAACTCGTTGAAGCCATCCTCGCCGTAGGTGTCCCTGATCAGCCCGGGCGTGATCTGGTCGGCCATGTAGTTGCCCGGCTTCACACCGCCTGGATCGTCGACCCAGGCCGCACGGTTTTCTTCGTTGTTGATCAACATGCCGGCGGCAATGGACTCGCGGCAGGCGAGGTTGGTCAGGTCGGGACCATAGGAAGACGGAGCGCTCAAGCCGGTCACGTTGTACTGGGTAATTCCATTGACCGTATGGCAGGAGAGGCAGACGCTGAAGGCCTGGGGCGCCTGGGTCACACCTTCCGGCGCTTCCTGGCCGAACAACACGGCCGGGTTGCCGGCGCGCTCGCCATTGACCCATGCGTAGAACTCATCCTCGGGGTGAGCGACCACCGTGAAGCGCATCCAGGCGTGCTGGGCGCCACAGAACTCGGCGCATTCACCGTAATAGGTGCCCGGCTTCTCCGCCGTGATGGAAAGCTGGTTCTTGTGGCCCGGGATCAGGTCGAGCTTGCCCGACAGCTGCGGGACCCAGAAGGAGTGGATGACGTTGTTGGAGTAGAGGTTGAAGACAACATTGCGGCCAACCGGCACGTGGATCTCGTTGGCGGTGATGACACCGAGGTCCTGGCTCTGGGCCTTGTCCTCACCGTAGTGGACTTCCCACCACCACTGCTTGCCGTAGACATCGATTTCGAGCGTGCCCTTGTCGATTTCGTCGTGGGCGGCGTAGAGGGTGGTGATGGTCGGGATAAGGATGACCAGCAACACGACAGCCGGGATCACGGTCCAGATGATTTCGAGACGGGAGTTGCCATGGACCTGCGGCGGCCGCGGCACATCCGGTCCCGGATTCGGGCGTCGGAAGCGGAGGGCGCTGTAGACGATGGCGAACTGGACGCCAACGAAGACGATGAGCGCCAGCCAGAAGATCAGCTTGTAGAGCGAATGGATATCGTCCGCAGTCGGAGACTCGGGACTGATGGTGGTGTAGGGCTTGGCAACATCCGGGCCACAGGCCGTCAGCAGCAGCAATGCCACCATGCCGAGCATGCCCAGTGTGAGCGCCCTGCCTCCCGTTGATCGCCGTCGACCGGGCGCCGGTGTTCCGTGCTGGACCACCTGTTCGTGGCTGCGCCGTATCATTCTGCCTCCCACCTGCGCCCACCCGGGCATCGTTCGGTACCGTTACAAGCCGAATGCGCCATTCCGGGAAAGAGCTTCCCAGGGCGCCCGCACCTGTCCTCAAAAGTTGTCATGTCTGGCACCGACTCACCTGGATTCGCATGCCATCCATCTCACGTTTCGCGGCGGAAGCGACGTCGTCGCCAGCCATGCACTTCGGCCCAAACTCGAAGCTCCGGGACGTGCAGGTAAGCATACCTTGTCCCGGCGGCACTGGCGGTCGCCGCCACCTTCACAGTCACCCCCGGTGACCGTGCGCATGTGATAGTGAACGTATACAGAAGGGCTGGCTAGGGGTCAAGCGATTTCGGGCACGGCAACACGATGCGGTTGCCATTGCGTCTCATCTCTCAATGGCCAGTTGGCGGGCACCGCAACTCGCGGTCGCCATGCAGCAGAATGTCAAGCCACAGGCTCGATTCTGCTATGATTGGACATGATCCGGGAGCATGAAAATCACGCGTTGCTCACACGCACGATCAGCCTCCTGGACTTCCTGCATACCTGACGCACATTTCCGGGAACACGTCTGTGTCATCTCCACGAAACTCCCGCTCCGCCACCACCATTACTGCCGTCCTCCTGTTGATCGGGGGTGGCGGTCTGGCACTGTTCTCGTTGCTTGCCGACCGGCTGGGCATCGGCGGCGGTGAAGGATTCGGCTACCAGCAGATGATCGTCCTGATCGTGGGCATCGT
>JAEZJB010000259.1 GCA_023415845.1 Chloroflexota bacterium
AGCAAATTGGTGGCTTGCCTGCCGGGGCGTTCCTCCAAACCAAGGAAGGCCGAAATCCGGCGGGCGTCTATTCCGGAGCGGAAGTTCGTCGCCGGTTCGAACGCAGCCTCGAATACCTTGGCGTCGATCGGATCGAACTCGTCTTCCTCCACGATCCCGAGCACATTTCCTGGGAAGATGCCTGGGCCACCGATGGCCCCATCGACACCCTTCAGTCGCTCAAGGAAGAGGGCCTGATCGGGCATCTCGGTGTTGCTGGCGGTCCAATCGACATGGAGATTCGCTATGTCGAGTCGGGAGCGTTCGAAGCGGTAATCACCCATAACCGCTACACCCTGCTCAACCGGGCGGCCGAGCCCCTGCTCGACATCGCCTCCCAGCGAGGCCTGGCTGTCCTGAATGCTGCTCCCTACGGGTCAGGCATCCTGGCCAAGGGCCCGTCACAATACCCCCGTTATGCCTACCGCGAAGCAGGCGGCGTGGCGGTCCAGCGAGCGTTCGTCCTTGAAGAGATCTGCGCTCGCCATGGCGTGCCACTCGCCGCCGCCGCCCTGCAGTTCTCACTCCGCGACCCGCGTATTCACAACACCATTGTGGGTATGAGCCGGCCCGAACGAATCGAGCAAACACTCGATTTCGCCCGGGTGGAGATCCCGCAGGACTGCTGGGACGAACTCCTGGCCGTGCCGTACGACATGTCCGAGCCGGAATAGATCGCTAACCAGCAAACCCCGGTGGGCCACTATCGGCCCACCGGGGTGTGTCATGTCGCTTTGCGGGCCAGTCCGAATGCCACCACCGTCTCGACGAGTGCCAGCAGCTTGTCGGGCACGAGGAAAGCTAGCCGCGCCCTGCTCGTCGTGCTCACCCACGCGCCGAGTGGCGCGACGGCCGCACCCGCCATGGCTCCGGCCAGCCCGGAACTGTGGTCGCCGCGCGTTGCCAATCCGCCTGCCAGCGCCCCGAGTGCAATCCGTCCGGCCAGTGGGCCGGCGGAGGTACGCGCGGGCAACGACGTCACGAAAGCATTGGCCGCCACTTCACCAACGGCGTTAATCCCCGCCAGTCGCTTGACCCACGGATTGCGCACGATGCCCGGCAACTGCGCACCAGGTGTTCGCTCGAGCACCGTGGCAATTCCGGCCTGGGAAAGAATGCCCGAGGCGTAACCCAGCATTGCGCCCCGGATCAGCGTCGATCGGAATGACGGCACGGTGGTCCTCCTGAATCGCTAGACTGGCAGCAGGCCCTCCACCTTGAAGAGCTCGGCGTTGAGGATCGAGGCTCCAGCCGCACCCCGTACCGTATTGTGGCCCAACAGCACGTACTTGGTCCCCAGCAACGGGCACTCTCGTACGCGACCAACCACCGACGCCATCCCGTTTGCGTCGTCCCGGTCGAAAATCGGCTGCGGCCGGTTCTTCTCCCGCCGCACGATGATCGGACGCTCGGGTGCGCTCGGCAGTCCCAGTTCCTGCGGCCGTCCCCGGAAGGCCTCGAAGGCCTCGATCACGGCCTCCGGCGAGGGATTGCCCCCGAGCCTGATCGAGACGCATTCGGTGTGCCCATCCCTCACCGGCACCCGGTTGCAGTGGGCGCTCACCACGAAATCGGCAAACTGGAAGCCCCCGGCTGCGGAGTAGCCACCCAGCATTTTCTGGGTTTCCTCCTCCATCTTTTCCTCTTCGCTGCCAATGTAGGGCACCACGTTGTCGATCATGTCCAGCGATGGGACCCCAGGGTATCCAGCCCCCGACACCGCCTGCAGGGTCGTCACCAGCAGGCCCTCGATCCCGAACGCGTCCTGCAGCGGCTTCAGCGTCAGCGCCATGTGCATCGCCGAGCAGTTCGAGTTGGTGGCAATGAACCCGCTCCAGCCCCGGTTGGCCTGCTGCACCTTGATCGCCGCCATGTGCTCGGGATTCACCTCGGCCAGCAGGATCGGCACGTCCGGCTCCATCCGGTGCGTCGAGGTATTGCTCAGCACCGCGTGACCGGTGGCCGCCAGCCGTTGTTCGATCTCGCCAGCGACCTCACCCGGCAGGCCCGAAAACGCGACCGGGCTCTGGATGTCGGCGTGGTAATCGAGCACCACCTTGTCGCGCACCGATTCCGGCATGTTGGCACTCAGCCGCCAGTCCGTCGCCTCGGCGTAGGTCTTGCCCGCCGACCGGTCGGACGCTACCAGTTCCGCGACCTCGAACCACGGATGGTTCTCCAGCAACTGCACGAAGCGCTGGCCCACATTGCCCGTGGCCCCCAGAATGGCGACCGGAATCTTGCCTGACACGTCTGATCCTCCTCGGAACATCGCAAATGGTGATCTCGAATAACCCTACCCGACCCGGAGTGACTCCGAGAGCAGGTCCGAACGTCGTTGTCGCCGTCGCTCCTTTGTCGTCGAGAGAATCGGCCGGATGAAGGCGGCATGCAGTGCCGCCACCGCCCGGGCAGCGTCGTTCTCATGCACCACCGTGATCATCGCCACCGAACTGGTCTGCTGGTTCATCGTGTAGACCCGCACCTTCTCCCGGTTCAGCACGGTCAGCATGCGTGACATCGACGATGCCGACGTCGCCGCGCCCGATCCCACCGCCGCCAGCACCGCTACCTCTTCATGGCAGGTGATCTCGGCGTCCAGGTCGTCGAGTTCTGCTTCCAGCGTCGCCTGCAGGGTCGCGCACCCACCTGTCACCCCATCGAGAATGAACGTCATCCGGCGCCGAGACGAAGCCTGCGACACGTTGAGGATCTCAACCCCCTGCTCGTGCATTAGGCGGAACACCGCCGATGCCGCTCCGGCCAGATCCTCCAGCTCGGGCACATCCAGCGTCATCAGGATTAGCCCTTTGAGCGCGGTTACGGCCTTGATCCGGTCCGACGTTGTCTCCCGCATCACGACGGTGCCCGGTTCATCCGGCAGGAAGGTCGAAAGGATTCGCACCGGGATATCGAGTGCCACGGCGGGCCGAATCGTGCGTGGATGCAGCACCTTCGCCCCGAAGTGGGCCAGCTCCTGCGCTTCGTCGTATGAAATTTCCGGCACCACCGTCGCCGTCTGGACGGATCGCGGGTCTGCCGACAGCACGCCCGGCACGTCCGTCCAGATCTGCACCTCGTCCGCGTCGAGCGCCGCCCCCAGTAGCGTGGCCGAGTAGTCGGAGCCCCCACGCCCCAGCGTCGTCGTCGAGCCATCCGGCGCAAATCCGATGAACCCGGTCGCAACCACCGTGTTTCCGGCCTCCAGTAATGGCTGCACGAGGTGCTCGGCCCGTTCACGCGTCTTTGCCCGGTCCGGCCGCGCCGAGCCATGCCGGCCGTCGGTGGCGATGATCGAGTCGCAGAACACCGCCTCGGCGTCCTCGCCCATGTCCCGAATCGTCGCCGCCATCATCGTCGCCAGGCACTTCTCGC
>JAEZJB010000266.1 GCA_023415845.1 Chloroflexota bacterium
CTGATCCATGCGTGGTAGAGCGGCACGAGATCGCGCCGGAGCGGCCCGATCGCCACATGCTCTCCTGCCAGGGTGATGAGGGGTATTGCAGTGACCACATGTGCTCCTGAAATGAACAGGCCACCGCGATGCAGCGCACCGCGATGGCCCGAACGAGCCGCACATTGGGCGAGGTGCTATCCTGCGGCTTCGGCAGCCTTGCCGAGGTACTCCACACCGGCCACCGCCAGGTCTTCGGTCAGCGGCTGGATGTCGGTTGGATCAACCGTTGCCTGGTCGGCCACGAGAATGGTGGCCACCACCATCGTGCTGCCCACCGGAATCGCGAGCATCTGCACCGCGACGTACACGCCGTCCTGCTCGGTCGTAATCGTGACCAGCACCGCTTCCTTGCCGAACAGTTCAGTCGGCTCGACCGCACCGTCCATCGTCGGATCACTGGCCAGACCCTCTTCCAGGCCCTTGGTGAAGTCGTCGAGGTCTGCCTCGGTGATTTCCTCGTCGGTCACCATGTAGGTGATCACGGCGGTGCTCAGCAGGCCCTGGACCACTTCAGGATCGGTGTCCAGCCCCTGGTTGACTGGTGTCGCCACTCCGTCGAGATCGCCCATGCCCTGCACGAAGGCATTCACGATTTCGGCGTTCTCCGGTTCACCGTTGACTGGAGCGAGGAAACCACCCGGCAGGTCGGCGTCGGTGATCGGAACCTCAAGTTCCTTGACCAGGTCGGCCGAGTCAACCGCGAGAACCGCCTCGGCAATGGTGTCCAGCTCCGCTGCATCCTGGGCCGCCACTGCGGGTCCCGCCAGGATGAAGGAAAGAACGAGCGCCACCAGTGCAATCAATCGTCTCGACATGATTCCCCCTTGTTCCACTTCGGATCTGGCACAGCCGCCAGCATCCGCTTCAGTGTACCAACGCTCGTCACGGATTCAGGGTTCCGCTGCCATGACACAATCGGGTCATTCGAGGCAGCATCCGGCTTCGAGGACCCACAGGGTGATTCGATCACGCGCGGGAATTATCATCCGCTACAGGACACGATCCTCGCTTTTGCCCGCTCTGAAAGGCTCACGCTCATGCCTCACGTCTACTGTCCCGCTTGTGGCACGCAAAATGATTCCTCGGCCCGGTTCTGCGACTCCTGTGGCCGATCACTTGCCGACGTGGGTGAGGTCCGGGCTGCCACCCGTCCTCCCATTCGTGGCGACCAGAAGGATCGTCAGGGCAGGCTCCTCGGCGCCGATGGACGGCCGGTGGGCGATGACATCGACGGATCACCTGTCGGCGAACGCGTGCTCTGGAGCGGCCGTCCGAGCTGGCTGTGGTCTCCCCGCATGGCGCTGACCGTCCGCTACCGCCTCACCAACCAGCGACTGATCATGGAAACCGGCTTCGTTGGTCGCCACACCGAGGAAATCGATCTCTATCGCGTCAACGATGTCGCGGTCAAGCAGAATCCGTTCGAACGTATCGTCAACATCGGCGACATCGACCTCACCTCCGCCGACGCCACGACTCCGCATCGGGTACTGCACAACATCAGCGACCCCATCCGTCTCAAGGACCTGCTCCGTGAGGCTTCCCGCCAGGAGCGTGATCGGCGCCGCGTCCTTGTCCGCGAGGATGTTCAGATCGCCGACGATTTTTCGTAGCTGGAAAAAATCAGGCGCTGGTCTCGGCGATCAGTGCTGCCTCGAGCGTGTCGAGGTCTTCGTCGGTGACATATCCCTGCACCGAAAGCCGAACGCAGGTAATGCCATGATGGGTCATGCACGGTATCTCGATGCCGTGCTGACGCATCAGCCGCTGTTTGAGCGTCGCAGCGTCTCCGCCTTCCATCACTTCTACCAGCGCCATCTGGCTGAACCATGATCGATCGTTTGGCACCAGCGGCGCGATGCCGGTGCGGGCAGATTGTCGCTCACGGAATGCCACCAGTCGCTCATGGCACGCCTCCCGCACCAGCTCCCAGTGATGCTGTCGCTGGAATTCGATGCCGCGAGGAACGGCCAGGAATGCCGAAATGTCGCGGGTGCCCTGTTGTTCGTTTCGCGTCAGGAAGGTGTTGTCTGGCCCCCAACCCCAGGAAATCGTCAACGATTCGATCCATTCCTGCTGGTCGGGATGCACGTAAAGAAAGGCTGAGCCCTTTGGCGTACACAGCCACTTGTGGCAGTTTCCCGAGTAGATGTCCACACCCATCGCCGTCAGGTCGAGCGGAATCTGGCCCGGTGCGTGCGCCCCATCGACAATCGTCAGGATCCCTGCTTCGCGGGCGCGTCGGCAAATCTCTTCCACCGGCAGGATCACCGATGTGCCGGATGTGATGTGGCTCATGAAGATCGCCTTGGTCCGTGGTGTGACCTTGGACCACAGCGCCTCCACGATCGCCTCGTGCGTCGTGAATGGCAGATCGACCTGAGCCTTCACGTACGTCGCGCCAAACCGTTGGCACAGGTGTTCCCAGGTATAGTCGAGCGCCCCGTATTCCAGGCTGGTCGTGAGGATTTCGTCGCCTGGTGCAAGAGGGAACGACCGGGCGATTACGTTGATTCCCGAGGTCGCGTTCACGACGTAGGACAGGTCTGCCGGATCGACGTTCAGGTAGGCACTGAGCGAGGTCCGCGCCGACGCCATCAGGGCGGAATGACGGCTGAAAAACTCGACCGGCTGCCGTTCCAGCTGCCGTTGCCACGCCGTGTAAACCTCCCAGACCGGAATCGGGCAGGCCCCAAACGAACCATGGTTCAGGAACGTCACGTCATCGTCCAGCAGGAAGAGCGGACGCAACACCTCGGGCGACGTTGCGATGTCGGCAGCGGGTGTTGCGGTCAGGGACATGGTTGGAAATCCTTGGGTTGGTTTCGAAAGCATCGAAAGGTTGGCGTGTCGCCACCAGCGTGGCGCAACAGGGCCCCACGATAACGCGGGGCCCTGGGATCGTAAAGCGAATTGATCAGGAACGGCCGGATGGCGCTTCGTCGCTGATCCAGAGTTCATACAGTGCGGAGCCATTCGTCGCCAGCCCCGGCCAGTGAATCGCGGCGATGCCATTGGAGTCGGCTTCCAGCGCCGGTCCGGTCACGTATGGCTTGATAAGCTGGATCGGCGTCACGAAGTAGGCGAACACCGCTGGCACGTCCTCAACGAGGATGCGCTCGGCTTCCTGGAACATGGCGGTTCGCTCTTCCTCGGCTCCGAGGAACGAGGCCGCCTCATCGACCAGGCTGTCGAAGTCGGCGTTCGACCACGGGTGTCGGCCGCCGGTCTTCCAGATGCCAAGCATGTTCGAGGCGTCGAAGAAGTCCATGCCGTAGGAAACCCACCCGAACTGGATGGACGCCATGTCATCGTAGAACGCCTGCCGGTCCATGATTTGCAGCTCAACCGGAATGTTCAGGTACTGGGAGATCATGGTCCCATACGCCTGGGTAGTCGCGGTTTCGAGCGGCGTGCCATTGCCACGCACCGTCATTACGAGGGATGGGAAACCTTCACCATCCGGGTAGCCGGCTTCGGCCAGTAGCTGCTTCCCAAGCTCGGGATCGAACGCCTGGATCGAGGAAAGTTCCTCGCCATTGGCGGCCGGGAAACCTGGCGCGAGGAAGGAATAGGCGGGCTTGGCCTGTGGACCCCAGATTTGCTGGGCCATCGTTTCCCGATCGAGGACGTGGCTGAACGCCTGGCGCACCAGGATGTTGTCGAACGGCGGCGTCGTGACGTCGAAGAAGAAGTACAGACAGGCGAAATCGCCCACGCCCTGGAAGATTTCGCCTGAGCGGTCAGCCTGCATGATGGTGAGTTCGGCCGGGGCCGGACCTTCCATCTGGTCGATTTCGCCGGCCTCGTACAGCGTGAAGAATTGGGCCGGGTCTGCGAACTTGTTGACGATCTTCTGCAGCGGCACTGGCCACGGAGCGGAGTAGGCCTCGTTTCGCTCATAGACCAGGTACTGGTCCGGCACCCATTCGGTCACGATGAACGGGCCGGACGAGACTGCCGTTTCCGGATTGGAGTTGTAAAGCGGTCCGGAGCTCTCAAGCGCAGCGGCCGACAGCGGCTCGGAGTAAAGGAGTTTGGCTGGCAGGTACGGGGCCGGGTTCACGGTCGTGAAGATGACCTCGTACTCGTCCGCACCCTGGCGCACGCCAATCTCTTCGACGGGAACCTCACCAGCGACAGCTTCCGTGAAGTTGAGAATGTCACCCGACCAGAACCACGCGAAGTCCCAGGCATGCTCTGGATCGGCAGCGTACTGGAACGTCTTGACGTAGTCGGCCGCCGTCTGCGGGTTGCCATCGCTCCACATGATGTCGTTGCGGAGCTTGAAGGTCCATTCCGTGCCGTCTTCGTTGCTCGACCACTCGGTGGCCGCCATCGGAATGATCTCGAATTCCTTGGTCAATCCCACCAGCGCGATGCTGAAGAGGTCGGCCACAGCTGGTCGCTCGTAGACCCGCTCATAGAAGTCAACGGTCACGGCGCCGCCGGTTGCAGACGGAACCCGCCAGATCTGGTCCTCGAGCGGGGCGGCCCCTTCAGGTGGAGTCCAGACGTTCGAGGTCGGCTCTGAGCCAGGCGTCGCATCCTGTGCAAAGATCGCCGGAGCGCTCATCGCCGCCGCAGCGAGACCAGCGGTGCCCCCGATGACGGCGCGCCGAGAGAGGATGGACTGGAAGATTCGCGCAGATGCCGGCGGCATCGTGGCGGTCAGTTCTGCCAGAGACTGTCGCTTGTATGTCCTGGTTCCCATGGATTCGCGTCCTTTCGAGGATGTGCGCGACGGACCGCTCCCGGTCCTGCAACGATGTGGTCCCGGTGGCATCGTGTGCTGGCTACTCCACTAGCCAGATTGCACCTGGCGCGGGTCGAGGGCATCCCGCAGCCCATCTCCGACAAACGAGAAACCGATCATGATCAAGGCAATTGCCAGGGTTGGGAACAGGCCAAGATGCCAGTACACACGGATGTATGGCGCGCTGTCTGACACCATTTTCCCCAGCGACGGAGTCGGTTCGTTAATGCCGATGCCTAGATAGCTGAGTCCCGCTTCGGCGAATATGGCGGCCGGAATGGCCAGTGAGATTGCAACAATGATCGGGGCAAGGGCGTTCGGGAGCAAGTGCTTGAGGGCGATGTGCACGTCGGTGGCCCCGGCCGCCCGCGCTGCGGTGACGTACTCGTGTTCGCGCAGCGTCAGGAGTTGGGCTCGCATCAGGCGACACAGCGTCAGCCAACTGGTGATGCCGATGACCAGGATGATGTTGCCCACCCCGGAGCCAAACACTGTCATCAGGAAGATGGCGAAGAGCAGGCCAGGGAAGGCCGTCATGATCTCGACGATACGCATGATGACGAAGTCAGCCATCCCACCGCGCAGGCCCGCAATCAGTCCCAGGGGGATGCCGATCAGCGCCGCGACGGCCACGGCGGAAAAACCGACCAGAAGCGACGTACGGGTTCCATACATCACGCGGGACAGGAAGTCGTGGCCGATCGTGTCGGTGCCCATGGGAAACTGGCGGTTGGGAAACTGGTTCGCGTCCATCAGGCTGGCGTATGAGTAGTGGGTCGGCGCCAGGAGGGGAGCACCGAACCCGAAGATACACAAGGCGATCACGATGATCAGACCGGTCATGGCGAGGCGGTTGCGCCGGAAACGACTCGCAGCCATCTGGCGACCCGACCGTGTGGGTTTGAGCGCCGCCTTGCTGACGATCTCGATCGCCTGGGTGTCAGGATGTACGGATGATGAGGTGGTTGCCATGTCACTGCCCTCCCGGGATCAGGATCTGCCGCCAAGGCGGATGCGAGGATCGAGGAAGGTGTAGAGGATATCGGTCAGGATATAGGTCACACCCCAGAGCAATGCAATCAACATGACCAGCGCCAGGATCATTGGGTAGTCACGTGTCTGCGCGCTGGTCACGAAATACCTCCCGAGACCAGGTATCCGGAATGTCGCCTCGATGAAGATCGATCCGGTCAGGATGTTCG
>JAEZJB010000376.1 GCA_023415845.1 Chloroflexota bacterium
GCTTAGAGCCGCCCATTCGCCACGTCGGCCCGCAGGTCGGCGTACCGCCAGGCACTCTCGGGCGTAATCGGTCGTGGCTCGCTCTCTGCGCCGTCCATCCGGTAGAGCCGGTTATCGGCAAAGTTGGAGAATAACAGGGCCCGTCCTGCGCTGGTCCACGCCCCGCCGCCATACTCGTGCACCCGGCTCCGAACCGAGAACGGCGCGGGAGTCAGGTCTACCGGTCCGCTGTCCGTGCGCATCACCAGCACGTACCGGCCCTTTTCCTGCGGGCGCGACTCCAGCCAGAGGATGGCGTCGTTCCACGTGCCAGCCTCACGAATCCCTGGCGGGCTTTCGATCAGCATCTTCGGGGTGATCGGTGAGGGCCAGGCACCATACGGTACGGTCGGTTTGGTCATCGAACTCCACAGTCCTTTTCCGGCATGCATGCCAAACATGGTTAACGCAAAAGTCAGGCGGGTAAGGTCACCCAGGCACGTTCTGTACACTGGAAGTAGTGGCACACCGTGGGCGACACTGCCCGATCGCGCAACAATCAAGGCAGGGTGATGGGACTCAACATACACCAGATCAGCAAGTCCTTTGGGACGTTCAAGGCGGTCGACGACATCAGCTTCACGGTCACACCCGGCCGCATCTTTGGCTTCCTCGGCACGAACGGTGCCGGTAAAA
Source organism: Chloroflexota bacterium (assembly GCA_023415845.1). Lineage (GTDB taxonomy): Bacteria > Chloroflexota > Chloroflexia > Thermomicrobiales > UBA6265 > JACCYX01. The sequence goes on from JAEZJB010000376.1 coordinate 676, forward strand.
CCACCACCATGCGCATGATCCTCGACATCATTCGCGCCGACTCCGGCACTATCACCTGGAATGGCACCCCAACCTCGGACATTCCTCGCAACAACTTCGGCTACCTGCCCGAGGAACGTGGGCTCTATCCCAAAATGCAGGTCGAAGCCCAGCTGCTCTTCCTCGCCCAGCTGTACGGCGCCGATCTGAACAAGGCCCGCGCTACCCTCGATGAATGGCTCGAGCGTCTCAACATCACCGAGAACCGCCACAAGCAGGTCGACCAGTTGAGCAAGGGAAACCAGCAGAAGATCCAGTTCCTCGCAGCCATCATCCACGACCCGGAAATCCTGATCCTCGACGAGCCGTTCAGCGGCCTCGACCCCGTCAATGCCGACCAGATGAAGCAGGCTTTCCTCGAAATGCGTGACCGCGGCAAGACCCTGATCTTTTCGACGCACCAGCTCGACGACGCCCAGGAACTCTGTCACGACGTCGTGATCATCAACCGCGGCAAGGTGCTGATCTCCGGCGAGGTGACGGACGTCCGCCGCAGCATGGGGCGCCAGGTCGTGCGCATGGCCCTGGCCGGCAATGCATCGCTCGACTGGGCCGCCACCATTCCTGGCGTTTCCATCGAGCGTCAGCGCGAAGATGGCGCCGAACTCCGTGTGCCCGATGCCGAATCCGCCCAGGCCCTGCTCGTGGAAGCCGTCAACCGTAATCTGGTCGTCACCCAGTTCGATATCAACTACCCGTCACTCAACGACATCTTCCTCGACCTCGTCCGCGGCTCATCCCGCCCGAGCGAGCGAGAGCTTGTCGGCGCGACGGAAGGGGTCTGATCGATGGATCTGCATCGCATTCTGCTGGTTGCCCGGCGCGAGCTTTTCACTCGCCTGCATCAGCGCAGCTACCGGCTGACCACCCTGTTCCAGTTCCTCGTCGTGGTGATCGTGGCCTGCCTGCCGGTCATCTTCGCCGCCTTCGACGATGGCGGCACCAGTATCGACAGAGTATTGATCGTCAATGCCGACGGCACCGATCTCGAGGCCAGTCTGCAGCCGTATATCGCCTCGGGCGATGACGCCTCTGGCCGTGTCGAATTCGTGACCACTGACGACACCCTCGACCAGGCTGCTCAGGCCGTCCGCGATGGCGACGTCGACGCGGCCCTGATCGCCAGCCGCACCGACGATGGCGACCTCGCCTTCACCTACCTCAACGATGGCGGCGAAACCGATTCGCTCTCTCAGCAGATTTACGCTGGTGTCTCCGCCCTGACCCTTGAGGACCGCCTCGCGCATAGCGGCATCGACCAGGACACCTTCGAGGCCGCGATCGCGCCGCCCGACTACACACTCGAAGCAGCTGCCGACGACGCCACCTCCGACGATGACGAAGTTGGTGGCATCGAAGTGATCCTGGCCTATTTCTTCACTATCCTCATGTTCATGGCCATCATGCTCTACGGCAACTGGGTGGCCCAGGGCGTGGTCGAGGAGAAGAGCACCCGCATCATGGAGATCATGATCAACGCCGCCACACCGCGTGATCTGCTGGCCGGGAAGGTGCTCGGCATCGGCGCCGCCGGTCTCCTCCAGATGCTGCCAATGCTCATCGGTGGCGGGCTTGCCTTTGCCCTCCAGCGACCTATCGCCCGCGCCCTCGACATCTCCACGTCGTCCCTCCCCGACTTCGACTTCAGTGGGGTGTCAGTCGGCGCGATCACCTGGTTCCTCGTCTACTTCCTCCTCGGTTTCACCCTCTACGCGGCGATGTATGCCGCCCTCGGATCGCTCGTCAGTCGCCAGGAAGAGGTCACCCAGGCCGTCGCCCCCATGCAGACCATCAGCATGGTCGGGTACTTCGCAGCCTTCGTGACCATGTTCATGCCAGACAGCCTCGTCACGCGGATCCTTTCGATCTTCCCGCTGACCTCGCCGTTCACCATGATTTCCCGCGTCATCGTCTCCGATCCTCCCGCCTGGGAGCTGGCCCTCAGCGTCGGCCTGCTCGCCGTGACCACGATCGGCGCGATCATCATTGCCGCCCGCATCTATCGGGTCGGTGTCCTCCAGTACGGCCAGAAACCGAGTCTCCGGGCCGTCTTCTCGCGTGACCTTGAGCATGCCGCTCGCTAGAGCAATCCGGTGCTCCCGCTCAGATGCGGACCAACGCCTCGGGACCGGGTACGATGCCACCAGCATCTGCCCGGTCGCGTTGTGTTGGCACCGACCCATCGTCAACCAATCCCTGTCATTGGAATGTCGCCGTTTCAGCAAGGACGCTCGGCCCCGGTGAATCCACGCATATCCTCCGGCAACCTTGCTGCGCTCGCCGCGCCAGTCTTTGTCTTCATCTGGAGCACGGGCTTCATCGGTGCCCGCTACGGCATGCCCTATACCGAACCGGCCACGTTTCTCACCATGCGTTTCGCCGGGGTGCTCCTCCTGATGGTGCCCGCCGTCCTGATCATGCGTGTGCCGTTCCCCGCTCGCCCTCAGGTGCTGCACCTTGCCGTGGCCGGTCTGCTGCTGCAGGGTGGTTACCTGCTTGGCGTCTTCGAAGCGATCCGCCACGGCATGGGTGCCGGTCTCGCCGCGCTGATCGTCGGGTTGCAGCCCGTCCTGACCGCACTCCTCGGGGCCGTCGTCAGCGAACGGGTGACCGGCCGCCAGTGGGTGGGTCTCGTCCTCGGCTTCGGCGGTGTCACCCTCGTCGTCGCCGAGCGCCTGAGCCTCAGCGGCCTCTCGTTGCTGAGCGTCGCGATGGCCGTCGGGGCTCTGCTTTCGATCACCGCCGGCACCCTCTACCAGAAGCGATTCACCCCGCAGTTCGATCTCCGTGTGGGCAGCGTCATCCAGTTTGCCTCCGCCCTCTGCTTCGTCATTCCGGTCGCGTTGCTCACCGAGTCCCGCGCAATCGAGTGGACGGTCCCCCTCGTCGGGGCCATTCTCTGGTCCATCTTCGCGCTCTCCATCGGCGCCACCTCACTCCTTTTCATTCTCATCCGGCGCGGAGCGGCAACCCGCGTCGCCAGCCTGATGTACCTCACGCCAGGCGTGACGGCGGTCATGGCCTGGATTCTCTTCGGCGAGTCCATCACTGTCTGGATGCTCGCCGGCATCTGCCTGACCGCCGCCGGGGTGGCCACCATGCTCCGGCGCTCCTGAGCGCCTCACCAAATCGGCGAAGCCCTCAACCCATGCTTCACCCGCGCTGTCTTTCGCCTTGGCACCTTCCTCTACGGGTGTGAGGTGCAACTCCTTGCCGGATCCCACACCGAAGTCGTCAATCCGATCACTTCCGCAGCCGCCAACTCGCCGGTACAATCCGGCGAGTCTGTTGTCGAGGCAGTCGCCTCATCCCATCTGGAGTAAAACGTGGCGTTGACGTCCCTGATCGGAACACCTGTCGAAACGCTGGATACACCGGCGCTCTTCGTTGACCTTGATGCGCTCGATGGCAACATCGCGGTCATGACCGGGTTGCTCGCTGAGCACGGCGTGAACTGGCGCCCCCATGCCAAGGCGCACAAGTCTCCAGCCGTGGCCCACCGGCTCATCGCCGCCGGCGCGATCGGCATCACCTGCGCCAAGCTGGCCGAGGCCGAGGTCTACGCCGCCAGCGGCATCCGCGACATCCTCATCGCCAACCAGGTAGTCGGTCCCGTCAAGGCTTGCCGCATGGCCGAGCTGGCCTCGGAAATCGACATCATGTCCGCTGTCGACAGCCTCGCTGGCGCTCGCTTCCTAAGTGATGCCGCCGTCGAGGTCGGATCGCAGCCGCGAATCGTGATCGAAGTCGACACCGGCATGAATCGCGGCGGTGTCGCTCCCGGCCAGGCCGCCGTCGACCTCGCGCGCGAACTTGTCAAACTGCCGAATCTCCGCTTCGCCGGCCTGATGTCATGGGAGGGCCACGTCCTGAGCATCGCCGATGGCGCTTCCCGGGAAGCTGCGGTCCGCACTGCCATCACCCAGTTGCTCGAGACGGCCGATGCCATCCGGGCGGCCGGCATTCCGGTGGATATCGTCTCCTGCGGCGGCACCGGCACCATCGTCACCGCCCGCCAGATGGAAGGCGTGACCGAACTCCAGGCAGGCGGCGGCATTTTCGGTGACGCTTTCTATCGCCACCTCGACGTGCCCGTGGAACCCGCCCTCTTCGTCAAGGTCACCGTCACCAGCCGCCCGACGCCGGACCGCATCCTGTTCGATGCCGGCCGCAAGACCATCGATCCTTCCAACGTGCCGCCCGAGGTCGTCGATCTCGATCACGTCGCCGGTATCTCGCTCTCCGCTGAGCACGGCACCATTCGCCTCACCGAACCCAACACCACGGTGCAGGTCGGCGATACCCTCACGCTGCGCGTTGGCTACAGTGACCAGGCGGTTCACCTGCACGAGCAGATCTACGCGGTGCGCAATGGACGCGTAGTCGCCATCTGGCCGACGCTCGCACGGGGCAAGCTCACCTAATCTGGCCTGAGACTGCCTAGTTCATGCCGAACCGCACGTAGTAGGCAATCGCCATCGCGATGATCACCACCGGATAGGCGATCCTGGCACCGTGAATCAGCCGTTGCACGGTGCCAGGCCGCTTCGCCTTCTGGTAATGGTCGATCACGATGCCCAACAGGATGATCGCGGCCGACATCACGATAAAGACGTAGAACCACCATTCGATCACCACGGTGTATCCCACCGAAGGCAGTCGCCCGGCGATGCCCTGCAGCAGCACCGAGCAGGTCAGGATGCAGGTGATCGCGAATCCCGTGCGCGACGGCGTCTGGTCGACCGGGAAAAACAGCGTGATGTACAGCACCAGCGAGAGCAGCGCCAGCGGCACGAGTTCCTTCACCAGGAAGCTGCCCACCGTCCGGCTGTAGGTGATGTCGACCTGGAATTCGGAATGTGCTTCGTAGCCCGGCGACTCCGTGTTGAGGTTCTGCGACACCGAACGCGTGATTTGCGGCTCCTGCGAGAACCACACGCGTTCCGCCGTCCAGCTCGGTACCTTGTTGAACTGCCGCGACTGGTCGACGCCACTTAACAGCCGCTCTGCCTGCGATCGTGCCAGCGTGTCCGCATCCGCCACATAGATCAGGTCATCATCCGAGAGGGTAGTGTTGCTGAATCCGATCCGCAGCACGTGCTCGTCCCACGGATAGTTCCGGAAGTCCATCGGCTGCGAGAACTCGCCCTGCACTCGGTACATCACATAGGTCTCGTCTCCCACCGTCGTCTTCTCAAGCGGCGTGCCGAGCGAGAGCAGGGGATCCGTGGCATTGGCGAACGTGATGCTCGTCGCGTCGATGTCCCCGCGATACCGCAACCAGATGAAAAAGTCGGCGTTGAACGTCTGGTTCGTCGTATCCAGGTCACTCACGCTGTTGATGTCGACCCCGGTGTAGATCACCTGATACTGGCGAAACACCCCATCGGGCAGGATCATCAGCTTGCCGCCTTCATCGTCGTCGGCCAGCGAGGCGGGATCCCGATCGGACACCAGTCGGTACTGGTACGGCAGGCTGCGCAATTGGGCATTGTGGAACTGGCCCACCGACAGCGATCGTGGCACGTAATGATCTGGATTGAAGTAGAGCGGTGATGACAACCCATCCACGGCGTTGCTGCCGCTGATACGTAACAACTGGTCCGTGAATTGCTTGCGCAACTCCTCCATATCGCCGTCTGGTGGCAGGTTTGCGCCATCGATCGCACTGGAGCCAAGCGAGACGGCGTCGTACACGCGCGCCCCGAACCAGCTTGGAGATTGCCCATATCGTTCGTGATAGTCGGAAGCGAACTCCATCGCCGGACCACCAATGCTGTCATAGATCAGCGGCGAGGCGGCAATCAGGTTCTCGGTGAAATAGCCGGGCGTAGCGATTTCCTCGGGCTCGTTCGCGAACAGGGTCGGGAACTGGTTGTATCCGAGCGAGGGAGAGGCGAACCATGTCACATCGACCAACTGGCGCCTGGCCGCGATCAGGAGTTCGTGCGCCTCGTGCGGTTGCAGCGCCAGCACCACCAGCCCCGGGTCATCGATCGTCGCGAGCTCGCTGACGATCTCGGCTATCGAGGTTGTCGGGT
>JAEZJB010000395.1 GCA_023415845.1 Chloroflexota bacterium
GGCAATATCCGCTGCAGCAGCGACACGCCGGTGCTCATGTTCCGCGCGTACCACACCGGCACCTCGGCGGAGAGCGCCCGCAACTCCGCGACCGCCTCTGCTGTGAGCCCGGTCGTGCCGATTACCAGGGGCAACCGCGCCTCCCGCACCACCTCGATCACCATCGGCGTCGCGTCCGGGGTCGAGAAATCGATCACCACCTCCGCCCCGGACGCCACCTCGGCCAGGCCCGCCAGGGTCTCCCGGCCGACACCTCCCACCACCGCCAGCGAGTCGTCCTCCGCCGCAAGCGCCTCGATCTCCCGGCCCATCCTCCCCGACCATCCGACCACTGCCAGCCGCAGGGGAGCGCCATCGGTCATGCCGCCACCTCGATCGCCGCCAGCGCCTGGTTCACCTCGAAGGAGGTCGCCTCACCGGCAAGTCGCGCGGCCGTCCAGGGGCAACCACGCAGAGCCGCCACCAGCCGGGCCCGCGAATCCTCCTGCAATGGCACCATCGGCAACCGCACCTCCGCGGTCGTCAGCCCCAGCAGGAAGGCCGCTGTCTTCACCGGTACCGGGTTGGTCTCCACGAACATCGCGCCACACAGCTCCAGGATCTCGTGGTGAATCGTCCGCGCCCGCAGGAAATCACCCGCCAGCGCCGCCGTCGTCAGCGCGCTCATCGCCACCGGCGCGATATTGGACAACACCGAGATCACGCCCCGGCCGCCAACCGCCATGATCGGCAGCGTCAGCGAGTCGTCGCCCGACAGCACCGCGAAATCCGGTCCACACAACCGGATGATCTCCGAAGCCCGGTCGACATTCCCGCTCGCCTCCTTGATCCCGATCACGGTCGGCAGGTGCGCCAGCCGCGCCACCGTCGAAGCCTGGATATCGGACCCGGTCCGGCCCGGCACGTTGTACAGCACGATCGGCAGGTCGCAGGACGTCGCCACCTCGGCGATGTGCTGGTACAGCCCCTCCTGCGTCGGACGGTTGTAATACGGCATCACAATCAGGGCCGCCGCCGCTCCCATCTCCTGCGCGCGCCGCGTCCGCTCCAGCGTCGTCCGGGTGTCGTTGGTTCCCGTCCCCACCATCACCGGCACCCGGCCAGTCGCCTGCGCGATCACGATCTCGACCACCCGGTCAGACTCGGCGGCAGTGAGGGTTGGCGTTTCGGCGGTCGTGCCGCAGGCCACCAGGCCCGACACCCCGCCGCTGATGTTCGTGTCCACCAGGGTACGCAGGGCCGCCTCGTCGATCGCTCCGTCACGGAAAGGGGTGATCAGGGCCGTCCAGGTCCCGGCGAGGGTGAAGGTTGGGGTGATATCGGAAGTAGCCATCTCATCGAACTCCAGGCAGGATCAATGCGCGAAAAGCATCACCAGAACTCCCGGCCAACACGGTGTCGGCCGGAAGGTGATCTGCAGCCTGAGCGGGAACCGGTCGCCGCTCAGGCGCCGGGCTTCTCGCTGTCGATGGTGAACGTTATCTGGAGTGACGAGAGCAGATGGAACATGGTGGAAGCCTCCACGGCAAACACGCTGCCCGGAATTCCCGCGAACTCCGGCCTGGCGTCAGATCGGGGATGACCCGGGAAACGAAAAACACCGCCATCCCCCTCCTGACCGGGGACGAGCGGTGTTGGGCCCGTGGTACCACCCCTGTTTGCCGCCACCTTGCGGTGAACGACCTCCATGCACGGCCGCGATGATCTTGCCCAGGTTTGTGGTAACTCCTGGCATCGAAGCGATGCACCGGCCCTGTAACGGGAGCCTGTGTCCGGTTCCCCGGACCCCGTCGCCGCCTACTGGACCCGCAGGTCGTTTGGGGCGCTGCTCGAGGGGCTTTTTCACTGGCGATCCTGATCCCGCATCACAGCGCACGCGGTTCTCTGTATCGCTCCTGCCAGGTACTCGTCCCTGTCATCGCAATCTGCTCTTCGGTTGTCGTTCGCATCCTGCCGGACATATGGCCAGATTGTCAATAGGGCACCGCCTCCGGCATGATGGTCCCAACCACCATCGAGGTTCCCGCAATGACCTCCCCTGATCGGCAAATCGCCGACCTGTGCTGCTGGCATTGCGTGGGCCAGCGGGTGTCCTTCGACCATCAGCCCAGCCGCCATCGCGTTCATCACCGTATCGCCCCATGGCACCGGGTTTCACCACATCATCGGGAGAGCACCATGCCCCACCTGCTCGTCGATCAACTCCGGTTCGCCCACTCCGAGCTGGTCCGCTCGCTTGACGGCATCACCCCGGAGGAAGCAGTCCAGCGCCTCATGCCCATGAATTCCCTCAGCTGGATCGTTGGCCACCTCGCCGACCAGGAGCAGCGCTACTTCCTGATTGGCCAGGGGCTGGAACCGGCTGTGCCCGGGCTCAATGACCTGGTCGGGTTCGGCAAGCCAGCCTCCACCCCACCCCTCGCCGACATGTGGGCCGCCTGGGACGCCGTCACCAGCGCCACCGCGCCTTTGCTGGTCGCCATGACCGACGATGACCTGCTCGCCCTCCCACCCGCTGGCGGACCACCGGGCGAGTCCAACGGCACCCTCCTGCTTCGCGTCATCACCCACTACTGGTTCCACATCGGGGAAGGACAGGCAATTCGCCAATTGCTCGGTCACACGAATCTCCCAACCTTCGTCGGGGCCATCGGTCAGGACGCTCCCTTCCGGGTCGACTGACGGATCCGGGCAGCACCTCAAGGCACCGAGCCCCGGAGACTCCGCTCCGGGGCTCGGTGCAAGGCGTCTGGTCGCGACCGGCAAACCGGTTCAGGCATTCTGGTGCTCGCCCATCCCCACCGGCGCAACATCGAGAAACATCGTGACGGACCCGATCCGCCCGTCGCTGGCCAGTTCGCAGAAGTCGACCCCCGCCGCGAACACCTCCCCACCGTCCGGCGGAACGATCTGCCACGTGTAGCGCAGCACGTAGTGGTGAGCATCCACGTCGCTCGTCCGCCTGATTTCGTAACCGGCCAGGTTCTCCTTGAACCGGCTGGCCATCGCAGCGATGCCATCATGGCCCTCGGTTTCCACCAGCGGACCGATGTACCGGGCATACGGGGCAAACGCTTCCTCCAGCATGGCCCGTCGTCGCGCCTCGTCGGGTTCGTTCCAGAACGCGATGTATGTATCAACTACCGATGCTGTTTCGATCATGGAAGCCTCCAGGCTTGAGCCTCAATGCCCCTCCACCTGTCGGGAGGGCTCTCTCATCCTGGAACTCGCTCCCACCACCGTCGATTACCTCCGGGGTAATCGGCTCTCCGCGCCACCAGGGCTATGATGAGGCCATGAGCACGACAGTTCCCGGCCCAGTCGGGCCGCTCCTCCGCGAATGGCGCGAACGCCGCCGCATGACGCAACTCGATCTCGCCCTTGAGGCCGAGGTCTCCACCCGGCACCTCAGCTTCGTGGAAACCGGCCGCGCCCGACCCAGTCCGCAGATGCTCCGCCTGCTCGCCGATCACCTGCGCATCCCACTGCGTGAGCGCAATTCACTCTTCCTCGCCGCCGGCTTCGCGCCCGATCACCCGGTCCGTGATATCGACAACCCCGACCTGCAGGCCGCACGCCGCGCCATGGACCTGATACTCACCGCGCACGAGCCCAACCCGGCCGTCGCCATCGACCGTCACTGGAACCTGGTTGCCGGCAATCGCATGCTGGCGCCATTCTTCGAAGGTGTGGCCGCGCATCTCCAGCACCCTCCCATCAACGTCCTGCGCGCAACGCTCCATCCGGAAGGTCTCGCGCCCCGCATCGCCAATCTTCACCAGTGGCGCGCGCACCTGCTCGCTCGCCTCCGCCGCCAGATCGACCTCACCGCCGACCCGGTCCTGACCGCCCTCCACGACGAGCTCGCCACCTACCCGCCGGGCAGTCCCCACCCCGCCCGCGCCGAGGACCATGAGGTGCCGAATATCGTCGTTCCGCTCCGCCTGCACGATGCAAACGGAACCCTCTCATTCCTCTACACCACCACGGTGTTCGGCACGCCCCTCGACGTCACGCTTGACGAACTGGCGATCGAAACGTTCTTCCCGGCCGACGCCTACACGACCGACGTCTGCCGTCGCCTGGCCGCTGGGGGCTGATCCGTCTCGCGCCAAGCAGAAAGCCGGGTGAGAAGGAGATCATCCTTCTCACCCGGCTCGGTGGCGTTGCGAACGAAACGCTGCTCCCTAGTCGGGACGCTGCTCGCGATCGTTCTCGATATCCTTCAGTTCCCGATCTTCGGCGGTCTGCCCATCAACCCGGTCGATGAGATCGAATACCGGTTCGAAGAATTCCTCGACTTCTTCCTCGAGCTTCGACTCGCCTTCGTGCGCGTG
>JAEZJB010000451.1 GCA_023415845.1 Chloroflexota bacterium
TCGACTTTTTCGTCCTCTGCACCAACTGGACCGGCGAGGTCACCAACCGCGAGCCGGAGAAATGCGACGATCTCCGCTGGTTCCCGCTCGCTGACCTGCCGCCGAACGTCATCCCCTACGTGCGTGCAGCCATAAGTGCCTGGCATTCGGGCACCTGGTTCACCACCTATGGCTTCGGGCCCGATTTCCTCACCTGCTAGTCCGAAATGCCGCTGACTGCTCCGGCCCGGTTGTTCAACTTATCTTTAGTAACTTACAATCCCGGCAGGAACTGGTGCGGATTCGCCGTTTGGCGTGTCCGCTCGTAGCACTGCGGAAGGGACCCACGGGCATGGATATGGCACCACTGAAACTGGAAATCATCATGGGGAGCGTGCGCGAGGGCCGCTTTGGTCCGATCGTCGGCACCTGGTACAGCGAGCGGGCCCGGCAACACGGCGCGTTCGAGGTGGGGTACCTCGACCTGGCCGACTTCGAGATCCCGAACGAGTTCGCCGCCCATCCCGACAAGGACGAATTCGCGCGCCGGATCGAGGACGCCGATGCCGTGGTGGTCATCACTCCCGAGTACAACCACACCTTTCCGGGGTACCTGAAGACGGCCATCGATGCCATCCCGAAGACCGCCTGGACAGCCAAGCCCGTCGCCCTGGTGAGCTATGGCGGCATGAGCGGTGGACTGCGTGCCGTCGAGCCGCTCCGCGTCGTCTTCCCCGAGATTCACGCGATGACCATTCGGGAGACCGTCTCGTTCCACGGTGTGCGCGACCAGTTCACGCCTGAGGGTGAGCCGGTCAACGCAGAAGGCGTCAACACCGCTGCTCGCCTGCAACTCGACCAGCTCGAATGGTGGGCGCTCGCGCTGCGCGATGCGCGGGCGAAGCGCCCCTACGGCCAGAAGGTCGCCGTCTAGCGCTTCACCACAAACAGGTACGCAGCACAGAGGCCGGTTCGGGAACGAACCGGCCTCTGCTCGTGCCTGTGGACCGCCGACCCGCTAGACCGGATCGGTGTCGTAGACGTAGCCGAGTGCCTTCGTGTCCAGCATCTTGCGCGGGGTCGCCTCGATCCCGATCCCCTCGTACGGCCACATCATGTCGTCGATGTTGTGCCCCAGCGGTCCGCCCGATTCCGGCAGGTATTGCTGGCCGTGGCGCTGCATCCAGATATTCCAGATCCGGTCGATGTTGGTATGGTGCAACCAGAAGACGGGATCGTTGACCGAAGTATTCGCGGCCATCGTGCCCATCACCATGTCATCGTCGGTCGGCTCGGGTGTGGCATGGTCGTGCCCGTCCATCTCCATCGCCTGCTCGTGGGCGAAGGACCATTCCCCGGCAACCCACAGGTGCACGCGGTTGTGCATGGCGTGGTCACCAGTGCAGCCAGGCCCGACGCCATCAACGTCGTCGCACATTTCCACCACGCAGTCGCGCCAACCTTCCAGCGAATTGCGGAAGCTCCCGCCGGCGTAGGCGAGCGCCGTCCACGGCTCGGTGTCGTACGTCGGAATCGAGAGCGTGGCTTCGAGCTGGTCGGCACTCGGGAGGTCGGGCGCGAAGCCACCCATCCCCAGGTCGCGGGTAATCCACGGCAACTGGTGCTGGTCGCTGTGGTCCCAGACGTTGACGACCCACGATCCCTTGGCGAACGGGCCATCGATCACGGCCTCGTTATCGTCATCGGAGCCATCGCCACCCATCAGGTCGGGCTGCCACAGGTAGGAGTCGGGCTCCTGGTCCACGGTCCAGTCCCAGTAGACGAGGGACACGCTGGGGTCGACCGAGCGGAGCTGCTCCTCGAACAGCAGGAGGTATTGCCGGTGCCAGGGCAGGAATGCCGACCCCATATGCGCGGCGTTGAGACCGCAGGTGAAGGCGTCACGGTGCCAGATGACGAAGGTGTCGTAGGTATTGAGCCCCGGAATCCACGGCGACGGCTTCTTCTTGAGCGCCTTGATGGCGTTGGTGAAGTTGAACTTCTCCTCGGCGCTCATCTCCTTCGCATTCTTCCGGACGCGGTAGTCGCCGGTCGCCACCGGTGACGCCTCGGGAGTCTGGGCCAGCGCCGGCAGGGTAAGCCCGCCACCGGCGACGAGGGTGGCGGCGGCTCCCGCCAGCTTGACGAGCGAGCGGCGGGCGACTGGGCGCGCTGGATTGCCGGACGATGCCTGGGACATGGCCTTGAAACTCCTCGGTGGGTAGGTGGATGAGACAGGTGAACAGCCTGGATTCCCCATCACTCTGCCGGTTCCGGTCCCTCCCTGTCAATGCAGTCACGCCAAGTGGTGAATGCTTCGCCGAGGCAAGGCGGAAACCGGAACGTACAGATGTCCGCCCGATGGAGTTCCCTCGATCCTGATCACCGCTCTAGACAGGTGATTGGCAGTGATAAACCTCGAAGGAGAGATGACGATCGGGGGAGGTGAGATCGCGAGCGCCACGCCAATCATTGCCGTCTCGCCAACATTTCTATGGGAATACCCTGATCTTCCTTGCCACGACTGGCGGCCTCCACCTGATGACCGATAACCAGGCTTAGGGTCCAGACCAGACCTGAGCCCGATCGGCGGGACGCGGGGGCCGGGAGCATGCACACCTTGAGTAGGGTGGACGACAGAATCGACGGACCATGTGGGGGACACGTCTCCCCTGCGCCGATTCAGGTCCACCCGTACCACCTGATGAGCGGCTGAGCTGCGAGAACCTTGTGCAAACGAGGGGCCGGTGGAGTGAAGGTAGTGAACTAGGTTGCCCGCCGGTAGAAGCGGAGACCGGACTGCTGGTCCTCGATCAGCGTGCCACTCGGCTGTTCGAGCGCCTTCCAGGCCAGCGCGATGTCGCCGACGCAGCCGCCAAGGTGAAGCGCGCCAGGCAGCACCAGCCAGCCGCCGTGCGGCGTAATCCAGATCACCAGCACGGTCATCAGGGTCAGGACCACGCCGGGGGCGAGCGCGATCAGGATGAACTGCCAGCGGCTAAACCGCGCTCCCGGCGAAATACAGGAGATCGCCGGCATCACCTTGCCGACCATGGTGAAGCCAAACTGCGGCGAGCCGCCATATGCCTTGATCACCGCCCCGTGGATCAGCTCGTGCAGGGCAAGCAGCAAGGCGGTCAGGGCCAGGAGCACGACCATCCCCACCAGCATCTCGACCCCCGAGACCTCGATCTCCGCGTCGCCCCAGCGCGACGTCCAGAGGCCAAGAAAGAGACCCAGCCCCAGGCCGAAGAGCACGACATTGAAGGCTGCCCAGAGGAGCACCGTAAAGCGTCCCGGTTGCCACTCCCCCACTCGCTGCATCTCACTCACTCGCGCCGCTCCTGTCACCGCTCGCACTGCAGGCCACAAGCCTAGTCGACCGGTCGGTCCCGCACACCTCCTGGCTCCCATTGACGCGCAACCCCCAAAGCACGTTGCTGGGGACGTTCGGCGCGGGCAAGCAATTCCGGGATTGGTGGCGGGATTTGCGCTGCTCGATGCGTACGATATGCAGGGGACGAACAGGACCAACCCCGTTGTACCGGCGCTGAGTCGCGCTGGATCGGAACGGCATTGCTGAACTCCGCACGAACTCTGGCCGCAAAACCCCATGAAATGGGCCAAACACCGAGTTTGTGAGTTTTCGAGTTTGTGCAATGCATTCGCCGGCATCGGTCTCCGAGCCAACTTCCCGAAAGAACCGCGCACCAGACAGC
>JAEZJB010000008.1 GCA_023415845.1 Chloroflexota bacterium
CCAGCAGCGCCTCGATGCCTTGCAGGTGGATGTCGAGGGCGGGGATTGGCGTGCATCCGGCCTGGAGGGCGTCTTCAACGTCGGCGACGCGGGCCGAGCCACTGCCGCGGACACCGATCTGGACCACTGAGTCGACCCAGGGAAGCTCCATGGCCCGGCGCATGCCCGAACTGAGGCCCTCCGGCTCGCCGTCGACCTCGTCGCGGTAATCGATGTGCGCGTCGATCAGGATGACGGTGACCGGAGGCTCGGCGGCGAATGCTCGCAGGACCGGAATCGGGATTGAGTGGTCTCCGCCGAGCACGAGGGGCTTTGCACCGGCCTGCAGGATGCGCCCGACTGCTGCTGTCGAGGTGGCATGTTGCCGGTCGGCAGTTACGACGGGGACATCGCCGACATCGACCACCTTCACTGGTTTGCGGCTCATGAGCTGGCGGCCGAAGGTGAAATCGTAGTGGTCGAGGAACCGTCCCAGGCGCCGGGATTGCTGACGGATGGTGGTTGGCGCCGTGGCCGAGTGTGGACTTCGGCCCGGATAGCTGACGCCCATCGGAATGCCGATGACGGCCACGTCGGCGTCAGCGATGTCCTCCGTGGAGGTTATGACCGGGAATCCGGCAAATCCGCGCTCGACCACACTCACCTCTCCCGCGATTGGTGCGCATCAATCCTGTACCAGGGTCATTTCATCGATCAGCCACTGGTCGCCCTGCTGGACAAAGACCAGGCGGGCGGACTGTACATTCTCGCCCCCGAGCTGCCCGGCGGGATCGTTGACCACGACGGTGGCCGCGATCCGGCCGTCGGCGAGGACCTCGAGATTGTCGATGGCGCCGAGGGTCAGCCAGGCCGTCTCGGGCTGGGGCGTGGGATCGGCCGAGGTTGCGGCGACGAAGCCTTCGGGGAGCCCAGCGCCGAACTCGGCGGCCAGGTAGGCAGGCGAGAAGAGCCCGAGCCGAGCCAGCGTATCCATGGCGTTGGTGCAGGCCAGCAGTTGTTCGGTGGTGGCGGTGATGGCGTCAAGGGTGGGGCCGTCGACCGAGGCGCTGACGACCTCCGCGGTGCGGGGAGCGGGCGTTGACCCGACCAGCGATTCGATGGTGGCAATTGACAGGGGAGTTGTCGTGCAGGCCTGGGGGGCGACGTTGGCCGCGCTGGCCGCGAGGGATTCCTGCCGGGCGGCGATGTAGGTGAGGACGTCGCGAATCTGCTGGTCGGAAAGAACGGAGCCAAAGCCGGGCATGCCGGTGCCCTGTTTGCCGTTCCGCACCCAGTAGATCAGGTCGTCGAGCGAATGGACCATGGTGTGCGGTTCCGAGAAGTCGGCCGGGGGCGGATCCATGCCTTCGCCAGCGGGACCGTTGCCGCGGAGGTCGGTACCGTGGCAGGAGAGGCATTGTTCAACGTAGATCGCCTCCCCGCGTTCGACCATGGCGACATCCGCCGTGTTGAGCACCGCATTCTGGCCGACCTCGGCGAGGATCGGATCGATGCGGGCCTGGAAGAGCAGGATCACGCCCAGCAGGAGCGAGGCGGCACCGAGACCGGACGACTCCTTGCGGGTGGTGCCGGGACCAACGCGCCAGCCGACAATCAGGCCGACGGTGCCGGCGAGGATCATCACGAGGCCGGTGACACCACCGAGGGTGCGGAAGCGCCAGGGGGCAGCGGGCACGTCGACATCGGGTGGGGTCGCGCCGATGAGTCGCGTGGCGTCGACGGTGACCTGGGCGGCACCGGGTTCGCGAATGACGACGGTGAACGCCCAATCGCCGGTGATACCCAATTCGCTGCCGTGATGCTCGAAGGCGTTGCCGGAGACACGCGACAACTGGATTTCCCGCGTGCCGAGGTCCTTGTTGTCCGGCATGGTCAGGCGCAGGAGCACTGCGGTGTCCGCAGGCAGGGCGGGGCCATCGAGTTCGAGGCGGAAATGGTTGACACCGGCGATGCCGGGGGCCAGGAGCAGGGTCGCGTTGGGATCGGCGGCGGGGAAGGTGATCGAGATTTGCCGGCCCTGCTCGGTCATCACGTCGCGGGCGGGTTGGAGGCTGGTCATCTGGCCGACAGCCCCGAGCAGGACGATGGCGAGCAGGAACTCACCGGCCAGGGTCCAGCGCAGGCGAGGCGTCCAGACGGAGGTCTCCCGGCCATTCGCCTGGCGTTCGATGCGGCGCTCGATGACAAAGAGATTGACGGCGGCCAGGGCGAGGATACCGAGCAGCACGACCAGCTTCACGATGAGGGCCCGACCGTAGTCCGTGCCAGTCAGGGCGGCAAGATTGCCGACCTGCAGCCAGCCGGCGTAGAAACCGGTGATGCCAATGATGGCCATGGCCGAGAGGGCCATGATGGAGAAGCGAGGGAGCAGCGCCCGGAGGACGCGTTGGCGGTGGGTCGCGTTCAACTCGCGGAGGCCCGGGAGCACGACGACGAGGAGGAGAGTGATTCCGCCGAACCAGGCGGCCGACGCCAGGAGGTGGATCGCGTCGGCGACCAGGGCGAAGGTGCGGCCCGACGGCTGGGCGGAGGCGTGGGCGATGAGGCTGAACGGGATGGCGACGGCAATCGAGAGCGCCCAGGCGATCAGTCCTTCGAGCTGGCGGCGACGCATGAACCACCAGCCGCAGGCCGGGAGGACCAGGGCAAGGCCGAAGAGCAAGCCGGCGCGCAGGAGCCAGAGCTTGCCATAGCGGGTTTGGCCCAGGGTATTGATGATCTTGTCCAGCCAGGTGCCGTCGGGGAGCGACCAGGCCTGCACCACGAGGGCAAACACCGAGCCGAGCAAGGCCAGCGCGGCGGCGACGTAAATGTAGCGGCGCATGCGCCGGACCATCGTCACTGGCCGCGAGCCATGCAGGGCGGGGCGGACGACGGTTGACCAGACCGGCCAGGCCGCCATCAGCAGCGAAGCGCCGATCAGGGCGGCCCAGCGGGACGATGTTTTGGCCCACTGCGGCACGTCGGCGGTATCGGAACTGGTGCCGGGGATGACGACGGGCGCGATATCGGCGTTGGTGCCAATGGTGAAGGTGATGTAGTTCTGGGCTGTGTGGCCGTCGGCCTCGGAGAGGGTGCGCCAGAGCACGGAGTAGGTGCCATTGGGCAAGGTGGCAGCCAGGGACAAGGACATCGAGTAGCCGTCGTCACCGAAGACCAGGGTGGTGTCGGGAACCTCGACGCCCAGGCTGTCGAAGATCTGGAGCCGGCTGTAGGACTGTTCCAGCGGTTCGGTAAAGGTCAGGGTGACGGTGTCGGGGGAACTGGCGAGTACCTCACCCGCCGTCGGGTCGCTGGTGTCGAGCGCGGCGTGGGCGAGAGTGCCCGTGGGCCGGAAGACAGCGATGCTGATGACCAGGAACGTCGCCAGCACGAGCCAGCGCGGCCACGATCTGGATGCTGCAGTGGTCGCAGCAATCATGCGAAGACCTCGATTTCACGAACAATGCCGGGAAGACCGCACGCCAGGCGGCAGTCTTCCCGGGACGTTATGGGCTGACCGCAGATGGCCGGCGCGATGCCGTGACCATAATGAAGTCAGGAATTGTGCCGGCGCAGGCTCCAGGCGGTGACGCCGACGGCCAGGACGGTGGCTGCAGCAAGCGGCATGCCAAGGGTCAGGACGCTGCTGCCCTGGCCATCTTCTTCCGTGGCGGCCGGGAACTCGAGGTCGGTGCGAGCCGTGACCGAGTCGAAACCTTCCGGGGAAGAGGTGAATGTTTCATCGACGTCTACACCGTCGATCTGGCCGACGAAGCGGAAGCTGTAGTCACCGGGCTGGGTGGGAATGAAGACGGCCTCGTACACGCCATCCTCGCCCCAGGCGGGGACCAGGTCGAACTCGCGGGACTGGTCGCCGAAGATCACTTCGACCTTGAGGGTGTCGGCGAGGCCGGTGACCGGTTCCTCGCCCTTCATGACTTCGAGCCAGACGCCGTTGGTGTCACCCTGGATGGCGGGTTCGGTGATGAAGCCGACGGTCATGGTGATTTCGCCGACATCGCGGTGTTCGTGGGCAAAGGAGGTGGTGGGATAGATGAGGCAGGCGAGGGCCAGCAACAGGGATCCCGGGATCAGGAGCAGGCGGCGCAGGGAGACGGTGGCCATGGTGGCGCTTTCCTTTATGCATGCAACGACAGCAGAGACTGGACGTCAGGAAGGCGCGACCTGGCGAGGCGGAGGCGGTTCCGGCCAAAGCGCCGTTGGCGACAGGTGATGGGCGACTATCCAGAAGGGACGCCGCGACGATCCGGAAAGCAGGGTGGCGATCAACTGGCCAAGACCGAGGATGGCGGTGACGGCCAGGGCCGTGGTGGCCATCTGGATCTGGCTGGGGACATCTGGTTCGGCATGGGGGAGGGGCGCGCCGGCCGTGAGGGGGATCGAGGGGCTGGAGAACGGGGAAGGGGCGGGCCCCACGTGGTCGCTGCGTTGGTGGTCGTGATGGTGGGAGGCGCCAAGCAGGGTATCTACCATCGGCTGGAAGATGGCGTGGACATGGGGCGAGTCGGTGCCTGCCCGGTAGGAGACCGGCATCATCAGCACACCGGCGACCAGAAGCAGCAGCAGCGCGTGCTGGCGGTGAGGCGGTGACGGGGAGTGGGGGATGGAGCGGGGCCAGGTGGCCTGATTGCGGTTCATTGCACCCGATTTTGCGGAGTTGGGCCGGCGCCCGGCCGAATTCCGGGTGGACCTCGTACCTGATCGTAGCAGATACCTCCATCAGGGGGATGTTTTCGCCAAAGCGAGGGGTGTATGGCGTGGCGTTCATGCCCGTGATGCCTTTTGCAGAGCGATCCATTCCGGGCAGGTGGGGCGGGCGGAAAAAGCGCTGTGATACGCTCGAAGCAGGCGGATTGTCGCCGGCGGGACCCCCTTACAACCGATCTGACCAGGAGTGATGGCACATGACAGATTCAGGTGACCTGGTTTCCTCCGATCCCCAACCAGTGCGCGGAGATTACGGGGGCCCCGTAACTGGCCCGCGTGATGTGCTGCGCGAGCGTGAACAGCCAGATCTCTTCGCTCCGCCCCTGACTGACAGCGGGTTGATGCCGAACCTCAAGTTCTCGTTCTCTGATGCGCACAACAAATTGTGCCGGGGCGGCTGGACCCGCGAAGTGACCATGATGGAGCTTCCGGTGGCCAGGGACCTGGCGGGTGTGCAGATGCATCTGAACGCCGGGAATCCGAGCGGGGCGCGGGAGATGCACTGGCACGTGGAAAACGAGTGGCAGATCATGCTGCAGGGGAGCGCCCGCGTCACGCTGGTCGATGCGCAGGGGCGGACGATGGCGGCGGACATCAACGAAGGTGACCTGTGGTATTTCCCGGCCGGTCTGCCGCACTCGATTCAGGCGCATGAAGGCGGGTGCGAGTTCCTGCTCGTCTTCGATGACGGGGCGTTCTCGGAAGACAAGACGTTCATGCTGACGGACTGGCTCCGGCGAACCCCGCGCGACGTTCTGGCGAAGAATTTCGGGGTTGCGGAGGCGGATCTCGCTCCCCTGCCCGATCACGAGCTGTACATCTTTGAAGCCCCCGCTCCCCCGCCGTTGCCGTCCGATGATGTCGCGGGGCCGGCGGGCGTGATACCCGACGCACTGTTCTTCCGGCCCAGTGAGTGGGATGCCACCGAATTCGCCGGAGGACGGGTGCTGATTGTGGACTCCTCGAACTTCCCGGCCTCGAAGACGATTGCCACGGCGATCGTGGAGGTCGAGCCCGGCGGCATGCGTGAACTCCACTGGCATCCCAACGCTGACGAGTGGCAGTACTACATCCAGGGCGAGGCGAGGATGACCGTCTTCAACACGCCGGACTCGGCGCGGACCTTCAGCTACCGGGCGGGCGACGTGGGCTATGTGCCGAAGATGTATGGCCACTATGTGGAAAACATTGGGAACACCCCGCTACGGTTCCTGGAGATGTTCAAGTCGGATCACTTTGCGGATGTTTCGCTGACGAACTGGCTGGCGTTGACGCCTCCCGAACTGGTGCAGGCGCACCTGGGATTGAGCGACGCGACGATGGCCGTGATTCGGAAGGGAGCGGTCAAGCCGGTGATCGTGGGAGCCAATCCGGCCGCACCCGTTGAACATGTGACGGAGGCTGGTGGGTAAGGGGCCGCCCCTGACGATCGGCGGACACGCCTCAGGGCTGTGAGATGGCGGACGGTGATGGGTGACTGGAGGAGTGCGGACCAGTTTCCTGACATCCTGGGGAGAGCTGAAGACGCACGACCAGCGCCATGAACCACGATCGAGAAGGTCGGCTGGCGGACCCGGCACCGGTGATGATGGAACCAAACGGTGTGCCGCCGACGAAGGTGGTGAATCATCACGCGGTTGCCCTGTCCGGGATCTGCGGACGGGGGCGATCTGGATCACGCTGTCGACGGACGTGATGAATGTGACTGGGGCCAACCCGACCAGATGTCTCCGGTGGGGAGTGCGCATCATGGCGAGAATTTCGGCGACGACAAACTCGTCTTCCTTTCGTTGTTCCGGGCGATGGGCTTCATCGACGTCTCCTGCGAGCAATGGCCCATACGCCGCCCAAACTGGTGAAAGCTCACCCCGGTCCGTCTGACGATGTCATCTCGTCCTTTGCCAAGGAAAAGCAGTCCATCGTCAGGGGCCCTTCGTTCCAGCGGTAGGCAGTCCGGCATAGAGGCGCATGACTTCTGGGGTGACACCACCAGCACTGCTGCGCTCACCCCTTCGTGCAGGATCTGGTTCTGAGGAGGACGATGTGGCGACTCCATTAGCAGCCTCCGCGGTGACGCGCGACACCTTTCCCCTGATGTCGAAGCCGTACATCTGCTTCCTGCTGGCGGTGCTGGCGGGCGTGATGTCGGGCTATACGTTTTTCGTGGCCCACCTGTTCTCGACCGTGCAGTCGGGCAACATCATCCAGATGGGATTCTGGCTGTTTGGTCGCGAGGGTGACGTTAACGGCATGGAGTGGTACCACGCCGCCTCCGCCGTGCTGGCATTCGGACTCGGGTCGGCCTCGATGGTGGTGGTGGGGCGGGTGATCACCAATGTGGGTGCGGATTACTCGTGGCCGGTGCTGCTGATGGAGGCGGTGATTCTGATCATCTTCGGCTTCTCCGCGATCAATGGCAGATTCGAGCCCTGGCAAATTGGTCTCGTGATCTCGTTTGTGGCCGGAATGCAGGGGCAGGCCTTTCACAAGATCAACGGCATGCTCTATGGCAACGTGGCGGTCACCCTGGTCGTCCAGCTTGGGTTCGCCTACCTGACCACGGGTTTCATCAAGCAACCGGAAATCAACCTCCGGAAGAGCTGGGACTACTTCCTGGTGCTGATCGGCTTCGCGACGGGTGGCCTGATCGGCGCCTTTGGGACGAGGGAATGGGACGAACGGGTGCTCTGGCTGGCTGGGGCGCTGGCGATTATCCTCGCCATCTTCGGGATCATGACCGAACGGGAGGATGAGCCAGTGGATATTCCGCCGATCACCGCCGGCCAGGTCACCACACCGTAACGAGCAGAAGATGGCCCAGCGAGCGACGGGCCATCTTTGCCCTTTTGCAGGGATTGTCGGGGGCAACGGGAGGCGATACCGTGAGGCACGCCGCTCCGTTGCCCAGTCTTCTGGATTCAATGGCGGGGTGGATCAATAGAGGGGGCCGGGTATGGAATTCATCTGGGTGGGTATCGGCGGATTCCTGGGGGCCAACGCCCGTAATTCCGCCGAGAAGGTGATCAACAACTGGCTGGGCACCGCTTTTCCCTACGGCACCTTCATTGTCAACATTACCGGCGCGTTCATCATTGGCATCATTGCCACCTATCTCAGTGAGCGCTACCTCGACGATCCCTACCTTAAGCAGTTGCTGGTAGTTGGGTTCCTGGGGGGCTACACCACCTTCAGTTCCTATTCACTCGACGCCATCAACCTGTTCGAAGACGGGAAGTGGCAGGAAGCCCTGCTCTACATCGTTGGCAGCAACGGCCTGGGTATCCTGGCCTGCTTCCTCGGCGTGGTGCTGACGCGGCGGCTCATCCTGGGCTAGGGGCGTCGAGCAGGTCTTCGATCGACGGCGGGATTTCACCTGGTTCGCGGCATCACCAGTGGCGTGGGCCGCACCCGGGTGACGTTCTGCAACACTGCCAGGAAGGACGTCGCTGATGTCTCTTGCGTCGTCGTTATCACCTCGCCACCTGCTCTCCGACGTCGCCCGGCTCGTCCCGATCTTTTCCTGGCTCCCCCATTACGACCGGAGCAATTTGCGGGCCGACATCGTGGCCGGAATCGCGATCTGGGCGTTGGTGATTCCGCAGCATGTGGCCTACGCCCAGATTGCGGGATTGCGGCCAGAGGCAGGGATCTTCGTCTCGATCTGGGCACCGCTGGTCTATGCGATCTTTGGAACATCGCGGCAGCTCATGTGCGGGCCATCGTCGTCGACGGCCATCATCTCGGCAGCGCATGTGGCAACCATCGCCAGGGGAGACATGCGCCTGTTTGTGACGCTGTCGGCGGCGCTGGCCGTGCTGGCCGGGGTCATCTTCATCGTGCTGGGCGC
>JAEZJB010000114.1 GCA_023415845.1 Chloroflexota bacterium
TCAGCACGATCACTTTTCGAACCGCCCAGCGTCCGGCATGATGATGGCACCTGTCTCGCCACTACCGGAGGTTCTGGATGACCCTGCTCGACCTGGCTCGCCTGCGCTCCGATCGCACCAGCGGACGCGTGTCTTCCTGGGACACCTCCGGCCGTAACGCCGATTCCTGGACGATTGCGCCCGGCGATCGGCGGGTCCTGGCCGAGATCGCCGGGCCGGGGTGCATTACGCATATCTGGATGACCCAGCCCAACCACTACCGGGAGTGCCTGCTGCTTTTCACCTGGGACGATGCGGAGGCACCGAGCGTGGCCGTGCCGCTGGGCGATTTCTTCTGCCTGGGGCACGGCATGATTCGGTCATTCCAGTCGGCGCTCTTTACTGCCTCGGTGTCCCGCCTGGCGCCGGTGCCAACCGGCTGCGCGCTCAACTGCTACGTGCAGATGCCGTTTGCGATGCGGGCAAAGATCGAATTGCTCAACGAGTCGGATGAACCGCACACGCAGTACTTTTACATCGACTACGAGACGTATCAGGAGCCTGCGGTGGGTCTTGGGTACTTCCACGCCGAGTTTCGCCGGGCAAATCCGTTCCCGGGCTGGGGAAGGGAGATGCCGATCTATGGCGAGGCCAACAACGCTGTCAACCTTGGTGAGGATGCCTGGAACTCCAACTACGTCATCCTCGACACGCAGGGGGAGGGGCACTACATCGGCTGCAATCTCTCGGTCACCAACTTCAAGGGCGAGTGGTGGGGCGAGGGCGACGACATGATCTGGGTCGATGGCTACAAGTGGCCGCCCGACCTGCACGGTACCGGTTCGGAGGATTACCTGGGGCAGGCCTGGGAGACGCAGGATGTCGCCTTCCTGCGCAACGGCGTCACCATCGATGAGCAGCAGACCGGTGGCTACCAGACCTCGTATGTCTTCCACCTGGAGAACGCGATTCGGTTTCGGGAGTCGATCAAGGTCACGATCGAGCATGGCCACGCCAACCACCTGGCGAACGAGATGGCCAGCACCGCCTACTGGTACGCCCGCGCTCCAGCCGCCGCCATCGCGCCCCCCCCGCTGGCCCAACGCCTGCCGGTTCCCCGCGCTGAGGACGGCATCTGGCTCCGCGACGCCGGCGAGGAAACGCCCAGCACCCCGGTTACGCAGACGGAGGAAATCCGCGCCCTCTGCGCGGCCCGCGACACGAATGAGTGATCCCTGGGCCTATGGTGAGTAGGGGATTTGGGCCAGGCTCTCTATACTGCAATAGTGAACCTGGAGGGAACATGATTCCACTCGTTGTCAACAGCCTGAACGCCATCGCCGACGTCTGCCGTACACACGGTATCCAGATGCTGGATCTGTTTGGCTCGGCGGCGACTGCCACCGATGACTCGGCAGCCAATGACGTCGACCTGATCTGCGACCTCGGCACCTACGAACCGGGCGTCGCGGATCGGCTGTTCAGTTTCGCCACGGCGCTTGAGCAACTCCTCGGGAAGCCGGTCGACTTGATGACTATTCCAATGATCCGCAACCCGTATTTCCGCCAGGCAATCGACGAACAGCGAGTGCGAATCTATGAAGCGCGAGACCGCCAAGCGGCTGCATGATGCACTGACCGCCTGCGGGGAGGCGCGTCAGATGTGCGTAGAGGTATCACAGGGCTCCTTTGTTGCCGATCGCACCCTGCAGTTCGGTTCAAAAGCTGATTGAAAATGTCGGCGAATCCCTCCGTCAGGCCGAGATCTCGGATTCCGACACCGTGCGGACCATTCCGGATTGTCGTCGACACTCGCAATCGCCTGATCCACGGCTACGACTCGGTGGATTACGCCGCGTTGTGGGATATCGTCCAGCGATATGTGCCAGGGCTAGAGGAACAGATTGCCGCCCTTCTGGAACGCTTTCCTCCCTCGGCTTTCCAGTCGCCACGAAGCGTTTAGCGGATTTGGCTCGCCCGCTGTGTGACATTCCGGAGACATGCAGGGCGGCCGTGGGTCATGGAGTCTGGACCGGGTAGAGTATCTGGTCCATCAGCGGTACGAGACCGATCAGGAGGGGATCGCCGGAGACAGGCATGAATCCCCACAGACCTCCGGTCGAAGTTCCGTCCTCGGCAAAGATAGCCTCTTCGGCCGAGGGTTGTCCTTCGGCGGCGATCTGGTTCGCCAGGTCGAGCAACGGATCGAAGTCATCGGGTTCAGCAGGTAACTCGTCCATTGGCCCGACTTCGCTGACGCTGCCGATGAAGATGACATATTCACCGCGCTGGACGGCGATCTGCTGGTAGGTCGTTCTTCGGGCCGATTCACCGTCATCAAAGGTCATGGAGAGTCGTGCATTTGTGGCTTGATCCCCAAGGTCCGGGGTGTCATGGAGGTTCAGGACCTGCTTGCCGCCTGGACTCATCTGGCTGAGCGACCGTACCAGATCAGGGGCTATCTGGTTATAAGCCACTGCCGCATCCTGCGGACTATCCAATTCATAGACGGCGACAACGATGCGCCGAGCTCCCATCGTGGTGGCGTATGCGTCGCTCATTGGAGTCGCGCTGGCTGGGTCTCCGCGGTCCGTCGTGGGAACGAGACTCGGCGAGGCGTAGGTTCGACTGACAACGCCCAAGATGCCGGTAAGGTCCTGGGGACCGGCCGGGTATGTTGGCTGCGCTTCGACGATGCCTGATTCAGGCGGCAATAGTTGCTTGTCGCCAGACGCGACCAATCCCAACAGAAGCGGATCACCTGTTTCAGGCATGAGCGCCCAGTCGCCGCCGGTCGATGCGCCGTCCTGATTGAACTGTGCGTCTCCCATTGGCGGATTGCCACGCTCCACCAGCGTCGTGGCCAAATCTGTCGCTACCGCTTGCGAGTTGTCGACAATTTCCGGGGTCAATTCGGTGGTCCCTCTGGTCACCATCGTTACCGCGAACACCCGGGTCTGATCGAGCACGAATACGTATTGCTGCGCCTCGTACATGGCTCCCGATCTTCCAACGATCTGCATCTGCAGCGCACGGTCACCGGGGTGATCCAAGGTTTCCGAGATTACGGTGCTGGCCTTCATTTCGTCCTGCATCGTGAAACTCGTCACCTGGTCCCGAATGAGCAGGTCAAGCGCCTGATACGCGTTCACAAGGGTGTCGAACCGATAGGCGGCAATCGAGATCGCGACCACCTCGGTCCTGTCTGGTTGCTGGTTGTGGCGCAGGTAGTCGCGTTGCACGGCACTCTGGATTCCGGAGGTGCTGTCAAATGGCCCCGAGGCGAGAGAGAGCGCAGGTGTCTGGTCTGGCGTGGCGTCGCTGGACTGGTCCAGTTCCGACATTCCGGCGGGCGGTGTATCGGGGTTTCCGGCGTTCTGGCTGCTCAGATACCACGACCCGGCACCGATGCCGACGAGCAGGGCTACAACCAGCGCGACCGACATAAACAGGTTGGCTCTCTCCCAGTGGCGTGGGGCCGTCGGTGGCGGTACAGCCGTGCGGGTGGGAAACGTTTGTGGATTGGCTGCCATGAGGGCCTCCCAGGTGGTAGCGGATGGCGTTGTGGGTAGCGCTTCCCTGCTCCAGGCGTCGTTCAGGCGATGGAATCGTTCAGCTGCATTCCGGA
>JAEZJB010000123.1 GCA_023415845.1 Chloroflexota bacterium
TGGCGCAGGCAATGCCCGACGGCCGGGGAGGTACCGTGATCGGCGTCGCCGGATCCCTGCCAGCCGACGTCCTCGATCTTCCCGGCGTGGTGCAGGTGCAGGCGATCCACAAGCCGTTCATGCTCGCCAGCCTCGAAGCCCGCCCCCACTCCGTGGTGCGAGTGGGTGATGTGGAAATCGGCGGCGGGCACCAGGCGATCATGGCTGGTCCCTGCTCGGTGGAGTCACAGTCGAGCCTGGTCGAGGTTGCCCATGAAGTGAAGGCGGCGGGAGCGAACATCCTGCGTGGCGGAGCATTCAAGCCGCGAAGCTCCCCGTACTCCTTCCAGGGGCTTGGCGAAGACGGCCTGAAGGCACTGGCAGCGGCGCGGGAAGCGACGGGACTGCCGGTGGTGACCGAGGTGATGGAGCCGGAGCAGGTTGACCTGGTGGCCGGGTACGTGGACATGCTCCAAATTGGATCTCGCAACATGGCGAATTTCCCGTTGCTCAAGCGGGTGGGCAAAACCCGGACTCCGGTGCTGCTCAAGCGCGGTTTTGCCGCCACGCAGGAGGAATTCCTGATGAGTGCCGAGTACATCATGGCGGGAGGCAATACCAATGTCGTGCTCTGCGAACGCGGCATTCGAGCTTTCGACCATGCCTTCAGATTCTCGCTGGACCTGAATGTCGTGCCGTCGATCCGAGAAGTCTCCCATCTTCCGATCGTGGTTGACCCGAGCCACGGAACGGGGCGACGGTCGCTGGTTGGACGGATGGCGATGGCAGGGCTGGCAGCAGGAGCCGATGGCCTGATGCTGGAGGTGCATCCCGATCCCGACAACGCGCTGAGCGACGGATACCAGACCATCACGTCGGTTGAACTGGCCCACATTGCGCATCGCGCGCGGATGCTCACCGCTGCACTGGCAGGATTTGATGCACCGAGCGACCTGGTGCCGGTCACATTGGCAGAGGCGACCGAGCTGGAGGCCATTGCCTAAGCCAGACGACATGGCGGCCGTCAATCATGGACGGATTACGTAGGAGGAACCACACCCAATCTCCGCAAAACTCTCGATGCGGGGCGGCGGCTTGTGTCGCAGGATCGAGACATGGCGATCATCCATCGTTCAAGTGACGCGAGATGGCGGGATCGCATGTTGGATCTTCCCAGCAGGCAGGGTGTGTGTGGACGAGGTTCGGTTCCTCCGATTGCGGGACTATGCGGTGAGGTATCCAGACGGAACGGAGGTCGCGCTTCCACTCGACCGGACCGGCACCACGATTGCACGTGTAGGTGACGGGCGAACTGGCGAAGCCTGCGACGTGCTGGATGCCTGGGACAGGGACGCGATGCTGGAACTTCCCGCCGTGGTGATCTGGCCAGATTCATGCCCTGGTGTTCCCGATCGTGTCAGCGGACGGATCCGAAGCATTTCAGTGCTAGACGTTCGCGGTGAGATTGGCGCGATTCTCGTATCGGAGGAAACAATCTCGGTCTGGAAGGTGGCGGGTAGCGCGGTGGTGCTGACTCGCGGCCCAAGGCGGAAAGCCGACCATGTGATCGACCTGGGAGACGTTTTGCGGTGATGCCGGGAATTTTCACCAACATCCCAGAAACGGCACAAAGAGGCGAATCTGGGCCGATGAGGCGATAATTCCCAACATGAAGCGGGCCAACGGCGCCACGTCTCCCGATGCTCAACCCTTGACATTGCACGCCTTGCGTCATACCGTGATCAGCGCTGGGGCATCAACGTTCCGCCGGGTGCTTCAGGACATCGGGATCCCCGATCATCCGAAAAGGGTCCGGCAAGGTGGGTCACTGGAAACGATCAAGCGATCGTTCCCTTTCCAGTGTTTTCATGAACTCGAGCAGTAGCCAACTCCGGCTATTGTTTCTTCGGTGGCCGTCAACGAATGCACCACTCGGTGGCGTCCATCAAGATCCATCCCAACAAGACCGGGGGGTGGAGCGGGGTTCTGCCGTGGCCTCACACGAGGCACGGTTAGCGTGAGACGTTTACCTTTCCCAGGGTGGCGACCCCAGTGAAGATGCTTCAGAGGAAGAACACGGCATCGGCCCACTCTCACGAGTGGGCCGATGCCGTTAAGGGACTCACGCTGGTGAGTGGTGCCACCTACGGCGTGGACAACGGCTGGCCGCAGTTCGCGCAGAATGCTCCAATCGGCGTGACCTGATGGCAGGCAGGGCAGACGATTCGGCTTCCGGAGTCACCCAAGGTCGCCCGATCAGCGGCAATTGCAAGATCAAGGGTTCGCCGATAGGCAACGAAGGCGAGGATTGCCAGCGCGAGGGTGAGCAGGAACTCTGGCCAAATTCCCTCTGACTGAACTGCGAGCGACCCAAGCCACAGCACGAGCATACAGAGCACGCCGCCAGCAGCAGGAGCAAGCACCATGATTGATGCTTTGGGGTCCAGCATGTACCGCCAGACGCCAGCACCGATGAGCGTACCAGCCAGCGTCACGACCACGGGCCGGAGCACGGCCTGTCCGATGATGGTGAGCGTCCAGTCACGGACGTTCATCAACGGTGCATTGCCGAGGGCCATGGGCCACCAGAACGTGGCCGCCAACCCGACTGCCAGGCCAGCCCCCGAGGTGCCGGACAGGATCATGCCGTCCATCACCTCATTGGCGAATTGCGGCCAGCGTCGAAGCAAGAGAGGTGCGGCTGACAGCCCGGCAATGATTGCAGCCGGAATGAGCAGGCCAACCACCAACCAGACCAGCCAGGGAGCCGGACCCGGGGCGAAATGCCCTCCAAATCCTCCCGCTCCGAAATTCAGGTGACCTCGGTCGATCCACTGGCTGCGGACCACCCAACTGGCGATCATGCCCAGGAGGATGCCAGCCAGCGCGCCGATGCTCCCGACCCCGATCAACAGCAAGGGCGATTCGCGTTCGAAGACATCGTGCGCGGTAAGCGCTACCACGATCAGAAGTGGAATTACGGCTGAAGCGAGAATGAGCGCCCCGCCTGCCTGATTGAGCAGCAGGAGTACAAACACCACCAACGTTGCGACAAGGACGATGTTGCGCAGAAGCCGGATTTCGATGCCATTCATGCCGGGATCGAAGAACTGGCGCATCGTGTGCTCGACGCCGTGAAGGCGGTCGCGCACCGAGTCTCCCGACTCAGCTTCTGACGGCGGGGTTTCCTGTTTTCGGCTCCGATCGAAGCGGCGGAGGAGGCTCTCTGCCAAGCCCGGGCCACTCGATTGACGGGGACTGGCAGGTTCGCCGGCCGAGTCGCCCGCAGGTGGAGCCAAGGGGGTCGTGGGCGAGCCCGTATCAGCCAGAGACGAACCAGGGACTTCCTCCTGGTCGGCAATGATGTCAGCTGGAGTCGTGTCACCACCTGACAGATCGCCCAGCGATGAGGTTTTGCGACCCTCGGCGTCTTCGGGCACAGTCGTGCTGGGCCCATCCGATACCACTACAAGGTCGTGCCAAGCTGTATCGTCCAAATCCACAGGCTGGTCGGACGCAGCGACAGCCGACACCTCTTCCAGTGCCTCAGATCCTGAGGAACTGGACTCAGCGACGTCGTCGGACCCTTGTGTGCTCCCATCGCTGGCGTGATCAGGAGCCGGCACGGCGTTTTTGTCTTCCTGCCCTGTTGGGTCATCTGACTTGTCGAGCATCGCGACTGTCTCCTGAGACGTCTTCCCTACCTGATTGAACCATGATAGCGGCCTGGTAAGCGGTCGAACTGCGACGATCGCACCTTCACCCCCAGGCGAGTCAGGTACAGGTATCATTTTCGGGTGTCGCCATGGCGATGCCAGATGCACGAGATGTCCCCGGAAGGAATATTCTTGCCACGCAAACGAGCCGTTGATTCTCTCCCTCGCCTGCTCTCAAGCCAGCTCTCCCGACGCGCAGCGATCTCGCTCGGAGCAGGAGCAGCGCTCGGAGCGGCCCTGGCAGGAGCGCAGCAAGCGACACCCCCGGCGTCGCCATCGGCATCACCGATCATTGCTGCAGCGGCTTCGCCGACAGGTGCGACGCCGACCGCCGTGCCCGACTACCCGCTCAAGATCGTCACCGACCAACGTCCGCACTGGTCGGGTGAGCCGACCAAGGGCGGTGATTTGCGCCTCTTTGTGCGGCCGGACTACCTCGACGATTTCGTGCCCACCCACTTCCTGCAGGATTTCGGCGTGATGGTGTCGTATCTGGATCCGCTCGTATGGGCAGACCAGGTGACGCTCGAACCGAAACCATGGCTAGCGAGATCGTGGTCGTTTGCCGACGATGGGCTCTCGCTCGACATGGTGCTTCGCGAGAACGTGACCTGGCATGATGGGTCGCCCTTCACAGCGGAGGACGTTCGCTTCTCATTGCTTTGTTACCGCGATGACTACGACAGCGCGGTGGCGTTCCTGCTTTCGGTGGTGCAAGACATCGAGGTGGTCGACGACCTGCGAGTACGGATTCTGTTCGATGAACCCGATGGCAACTTTCCGTTCAACGCTGCCAACCTGCCGATTTTCCAGCGGGCCCAGTGGGAGGCGCACTGGCTGAGCAAGAGTCTGGGAGAGCGCACCCTCTCCGGTTTCGACTTCGGAGACAGCCATCCGATTGGTACCGGTCCATGGGTGATTACGGAGCGCGGCCAGGACTCGGTCCAATTCCGTCCATTCGACGAGCACTTCGGCGCGGTGCCCTGGGCGGAGCGATTGACATTAACGGCCGAGCCGGACTTCGACGCTCAGTTTGACGCGTGGAAACAGGATGAGGCTGACCTGATCTGGCCGTTTCCCGGCAGAGACGTGGATGCCAACCTCAACGAGCCTGGTTTCCTGGTGGTCGCGGACGCCACGGTTTCCTGGTTTGCGGCGTTCAACTTTTCCAATCCGTTGCGCAATGAACCTGGCCTGATGGCCCTGCCTGGTGTACGCGAGGCAATGAACCTGGCGATCGACCGGGAGGCGTACGCAGCGGGTGTGCTGGGCGGCATGGTCGACGTAGAGCGGGCAGGGTTCATGACCCAGCCGTGGGCAATTGACCCGGAGGTGCGGAATCCGGCCCGGGATGTTGATGCCGCCCGTCAGTTGCTGATGAACAATGGCTGGACCGATTGGGACGGCGATGGCGTGCTGGAGAGTCCGACGGGAGATCGTGGCGCATTTATCTGCATCGCGCGAGACGACGTCGATCCCAATTTCCTGGCCGTGCTGGACAGTCTCGACGCCAATCTCCGAGAAATCGGCTTCGCGCTCGACGTCCAGCGGCTCTCGGCTGAGGACTACACGGACCGCTGGATCAACCAGTTCGACTATGACCTGATCGCGATCCAGCTTAACCAGTATCCGGCGTTCAACGAGTTCGACCTGATCGGCTCGCTGTGGAGCATTCGACGCAACCCGGCGGGCTGGAACCCGGGCGGCTACTGGAATGCTGCCGTTGACGAAGCGATTCTGGGGTACCTCAACTCGGTGGACGTGGACGACATGCGTGCCTACCTGCAGGTGATCCAGCAACAGACGAACGACGACCTGTTCGCCCTTTGGCTGGGATTCCCGAAGCAGCCAGTGCTGATCAGGCCAAATATCTCTGGCTTCCAGCCCAACAAGATGTGGCAATCGTGGAACACCTGGGCGCTTTGGCAAGCGGACGACGCCGGGATCGTAACGCCCACGCCCATTCCAGCGACGCCACCGGTTGCCTCCCCGGCTGCAACCCAATCCGACGATCAGGCGACACCAGTGGCGAGTCCGGCTGCATCACCAGTGACGTAGTGCTGCAGAATCGTTGCTCGGTTGGACGCAGTGCCCTGATTCTGCGAAAGTGACGAGACGAGGCATAGACCCGACTTCGAAAGGAATGACTGATGACAACCGACTTTCACGCAGAGCGCATCGCCCGACTGCAGGAGGAGCTGCGATCGAACGGCATCGACCTGGCGCTGTTCGGGCCTGGTGCTGACCTGTTTTACCTGACGGGCTTCGATGCCCACCTCAGCGAGCGGCTCAACCTGTTGATCGTGCCGGCCGAAGGCAAGCCGTCGTTCATCGTGCCCGTACTGGAAGCTCCGCTGGTGGGCGACGCCGCGCGGCTGATGTCCCTTCACACGTGGTCGGATGGTGAAGACGCAGCAGCGCTGGCAGCAGAGACGATCGGTGACCTCACCAACCGAAAGGTCGCCGTGGGCAACCACCTGTGGTCGGCGTTCCTCCTGCGATTGCAGGAACGGCTGGGCGGCGGCAACTGGGTTGAGGCGGCGCCGGTGGTGCGTCCGCTACGAATGATCAAGGACCAGGCAGAAATCGATGCCCTGGCCGAAGTAAGCCGCCTGACGGACCAGGCGTGGGAAGAGTTCATCGAGGGAGGTCCGATCAGCGGGCTGACAGAGCAGCAGGCGATGAAGCGCCTGGCCGACCTGACGGAACAGCGCGGCGTGCGAAGCGTGTGGGGGATTTGCGCGAGCGGACCGAATGCCGCGTCTCCGCACCATCACACCGGTCAGCGCGTGATTCAGGAAGGCGACTCGGTCATTTTCGACTGGGGAGGAAACTTGAACGGCTATCACTCGGACATGACGCGGACGGTGTTCGTGGGCACGCCGACGGAGGAGTTCAAGAAGGTCTATGCCACGGTGCTGGCTGCCAACGAGGCAGCCTTCGGGGCCGTCAAGCCGGGCGTTCCGCTGCAGGACATCGACCGGGCGGCCCGCAAGGTCATCACTGACGCCGGCTACGGTGACGCGTTCATCCACCGGGTAGGCCACGGGCTTGGGCTGGAAGTGCATGAGGAGCCGTACCTCGTGGAAGGGAACGAGCTGCCGCTCGAGCCGGGGATGACCTTCAGCGACGAGCCAGGCATCTACCTCGAAGGCAATCTCGGTGTCCGGATCGAGGACACCGTAGTGTGCACCGAGGAAGGCGCGCTCAAGCTGAATCATGCGACGCGCGACCTGATCCACATGGACTAGGCGGTGGTGGGGGAGGAGAAGGGGAATACCTCTCCTCCCCGCGCCGTTCCTGTAAGACCGCCAAATGTTGAGCCTGCGCCAAGGGGCGGTCGACAGCTGCTTGCTTTCCGCATGGACACATGCGTCTGCGATCGCGGCGGGTCCGCCCGTACCCGGTGCTGCTGGGCGAGTTCCGCATCCCTGCCTGACGCACTCCATGGACGCCTAACTCCACGAGTCAATTGATCGCCAAAGGGCGGCGACGGCCTCCCGCGCGGTCAGCGGTGGTGCTTCCGCGTGAGTGTCAGGGGCGCGTTCAGTTGGCTACTCGACTCTCCATGGTCCATGATGGAGGCATTGTCATGGAGCCAGAGGAGAGGGACTACCAGTGAACGATCAAGACCTCGACAGCATGTCCGACGATGCCGAGGAATACAGCGCGGAAGAACTGCTGGAACAGGCGCAGATCAACGCTCAGGCCCTGTTCCTGGGCACGGCAGCGTCGTTTGGTGATGACCAGGCGCGGCTGGAAGACTGGCGCCGCCAGCTGGCAGCAACATTTGCTCGCGGCTGGGACACCGAGGCCGAGTGGGACGCCGCCGACATCCTCTATGCCCTTTTGACCAGCTACCGCTCGTATGGCGCGTTGATCTCCGACGCCGATTTTGAGGCCGAGGAGCCGGTCGCCACGATCACCAACCTGCCCAACGTGTACCTCGCGGAGGCGCTCGGAATCGATCACCGCCTGCTGCACCACCTGTTCCGGATCGGGGAGGATCTCGCCCTCCGGCTGGGTGGAACGCTGACGTGGAAAGAGCTGCCCGACGGCGACATCGAGCTGCGCACGAGCGGGGCATGAGCGTCACGATTGGCCGCGCGCGGGTCACGATCCTGTTCGAAGCGACGTTTTCGCTCAAGGAGAAGCGGGGGGAAATCTCCTCGCTGACCAAGCGAGTTTCGAACAGGTTCAACGCAGCGATCGCGGAGATCGAGACGCTGGACGACGTTCGCACAGGGACGCTGGGGATCGTGGTGGTCTCGAACAACGCGAATCATGCCAGCCAGATGCTGCATTCGATCGCCGGATTCATCGAACGGCAACTCGACCTGGGATATCTCGGCGAGGTCGAGATCGAGCTTATTCCATTTGATTGACGTATCAGGGGTCTCACAGATGTTCTCCTTGCATGCCTTCGTCCGATCCACCCGGCTGTTCGTTCTGGCCACGATGGTTGTTCTGGCGATGGTGGCCGCGCCACTGGCCATGGGCCAGGGAACCTCGTCGCTTCCTGACCTGGACCCGGCGCAACCAGTCATTGATGAAACCGGCTCGTCTTTGACCTCCCAGCAAATTTCCGAGCTGGACCAACAGATTGATGCGCTGGCAGCGATTGGGGCTGAGGTTGTCGTGCTGGTGCGCAACCTCGACGCCACGCCGGACGAGACGCTCGATCAGGTTGAGCAACTCCAGCAGGCGTGGGTGGCAGCTACGGGCTCCAACCAGGACATGACGATTGCGATATTGATCAACCGGAATGCCGATAACCCCAACGATGCGCGCGCCGGAATCTATGTGGGCAAGACCTACAACGATGGCAACATTCCGGAAGACGAGCAACGCACCATCGTCAGCGACTTCCTGATACCCCCATTGCGCTCGGGCGACGTGTTCACGAGCCTGTCGGATACGCTGGAACGGATCGAATCGGACATCCTCAACGGCCCACCCAAGAGTGCGTTCGAAACGTGGTCGGAGTCAGCGGCGGCGACCTGGCTGCCATGGCTGGGAGGCGTGGCGGCGGTGGTCAGTGCGGGACTGGGTACCGTGCTGTTCAATCGCCGACAGAAGCTGGACCGAGCGGCTCCTGCGGATACCACCATGCGACCAAGTTCGATGCCGCCTGCGCTGGCGGGTGCACTGATTGCAGGTTCACCGCAATCATCGGCGTTCCCGGCGACGCTCCTGGACCTGGCAGCGCGCGGTGGCCTCCAAATCGAGCCGGAGAAGATGGGCGGGACGTTCTCCAGCCCGACGATCCAGATTCGGCTCCGTGACGACCACGTGGTCTCCACCCCGGAAGAGCAACTGGTATGGAATGCGTTGCTCAAGCGGTCGGAAATGGGGGTCGTTTCGAGCAAGAACCTGGCGCGGGCGGCGACGGATGTCAGTTCGGACCTGAACAAGCAGCTGAATACGACAATGCGGCAGCAGGGTTGGCTGAACGTCGATGGAGCAGGCGCAAAGAACGGGATCCTGGCAATCGCGATTCTCACGATTGTCGCGGCAATTGGGCTGGTGATCGTGTCGGCAGCCGGCAGTG
>JAEZJB010000198.1 GCA_023415845.1 Chloroflexota bacterium
CACGCCTGGAGAACCTGCTCCTGGAGATCATGCGCGGTCAGAACGACGAATACGCCTCATGGCTGACGCCTGTGAGTATGGCCACTGTCACCGCCTGAGCAGCAGACACTCCAAATGAAACGCCCCGCGCCGGAATTGTCCGGGGCGGGGCGTTTTCGTGGATGAGGCTATTCGGCGTCGTCCGCTGGCCCCGCACCCTCGGCCGGCAGGTTTCGCATCGCCGGGAAGAGGATCACATCCCGCACCGTCTTCTGGTCAGCCAGCAGCATCGCCATCCGGTCGATCCCAATCCCAACGCCGCCAGTTGGTGGCATGCCATACGTCAGGGCAGTGATGAAGTCGATGTCGATCGGCATCGCATCCTCGTCCCCGGCATCCTTGTCTTTCTGCTGTTCGACAAACCGGGCAAGCTGATCCAGCGGATCGTTCAGCTCGGTGAATGAATTGATCAATTCACCACCGCCGATGTAACCCTGGAATCGCTCGACATGTGTCGGATCATCTGGTTTTCGCTTCGCCAGGGGCGAGAGTTCGACCGGATAGTCGTAAAGGAAAATCGGCTGGATCATGTTTGGCCGCACGAATTGCTTGAGCAATTCATCGACGATTCGAGGCCAGACCATGTCGCTTTCGATATCCGCGCCAGCCTTCCGGGCGGCTTCCAGCAACGATGGCTGGTCTGGGTGCTTGACGTAATCGACGCCTGAGCTCTCAAGAATGGCCTGACGGAGCGTTTTGCGCGGCCAGGGAGGAGTGACGTCGATCTGGTGGCCGTTGTTGGTGAACACCCGCGATCCGAAGATGGTCTCGACGGTGTGGGCGATCATGTTCTCGACCCGCTCCATCATCACTTCGTAATCGGCGTAGGCTTCGTAAAATTCCAGCATCGTGAATTCGGGCGAGTGATTGCGGTCAATGCCCTCGTTCCGGAAGTCTTTCGCGATCTCGTAGACGCGCTCGTACCCGCCTACCAGCAGCCGCTTGAGATAGAGCTCGTCGGCAATGCGCAGGTAAAACGTCTGGTCGAGTGCGTTGTGGTGCGTCGTGAACGGCCGTGCTGCAGCGCCGCCATACAGTGGCTGCAGCACCGGAGTTTCGACCTCGATGTAGTTAAGCTCGTCGAGGAAGGCGCGGAAAGCGGTGACGAGCCTGGATCTGATCTCGAAAACGCGGCGCGCAGAATCGTTGGTCATCAAATCGAGATAGCGTTGGCGGTATCTCGTTTCGATGTCCTGCAGGCCGTGGTATTTCTCAGGCGGGGCACTCAGGGCCTTGGCCAGCATCACCAGGTCGGTTGTGCGCAGCGATACCTCCCCCGTGCGCGTCCGGAACAGGGTGCCGGTTGCCTGCACGAAGTCGCCAAGGTCGAACAGTCGCAGGATCTGCGCGAATTCTTCGTCTCCAACTTCATCCTTGCGAATGTAGAGCTGGATCTGCCCGTATCCATCGAGGATGTGGGCGAACAGCGTCTTGCCCATGTGCCTGAACGAGACGATCCGTCCTGTGAGAGTGACCGGGTCGGATGTCGCCGACTCCTCCGCGGTCCGTGTGGATTCGATCTGCTCGAACATGGCGATGGCGGCGGCCGACGTGTGCGTCCGTTTGGCACGGGTGGGATAGGGGTCCACGCCGTGTTCGCGGAGTTCGTCTACCTTCTTTTGCCGGATCTCCTGCAGTTCGCTCAGTTCCATGGGGGCTCCGCACGTGGGTGATTGGAAAGCAGTTCATGCACAAAAAGCGGGCTGGCGGCCGAAGCACACCAGCCCGCACCATGAACGAATCTTACTTGACGGCGACCACCTCGTAGGTCACTTCGCCGCCGGGCGTGGTCACGGTGACCGAGTCGCCGGCCTTGCATCCGAGAAGTGCCTGGCCGACTGGTGAATCTACCGAGACATCGCCATCGTGGATGGACGCTTCCTCGGGGCTGACCAGCGCCCATTCCTCGGTTTCGCCTTCGAACTTCAGCACCAGGTGCGAGCCAAGGCGTGCGATGCCGTCCTTGCTGCCCCGCTCGATCACTTCGGCGTTGGCCAGGATCTGTTCGAGTTCACGCACGCGCGATTCGGCATAGACCAGATCGTCGCGCAATTCCTCGTATTCGCCGCTGTCGGAGGCTTCATTGTTGGAGTTCGCTGCCTGCACGGTGTCGAACAGGTCCTGGCGACGCTGGCGCAGTTCGGCAAGTTCTGCTTCGAGGCGAATCACGCCTTCGGGAGTGAGATGAACCACGCGTTCCGCGGCCATGATGACGTCCTTTCCTGAGTCCAGTGAGAACGCACGCCAGGTGGCAACACACGCTACCCCTTGACGAACGTAACACAAAGCCGGAGGCCACAAACCCCCGGCTTCCGATGATTGAACCTGACCAGAGTATAGGCCGCCGTCGAGGGAAGTACAACGCCCTCGCCTCCTGCGGAAACGAAGTTGCTCTTTCTGCATCAATGGCGTTCGCGCTGATGGTGTCAGTGGGGTAGCCACGAGAGTCACGCGTGTCCTGCTAACCCAATCCGGCCATCATCGGCATGCTCGCCATGTCCTCTGCGATTTCGAGATAGTCACAGTCCGATGCCTCGATTGTGACAACCGACGAAAGTTTCGCGCAATACCCTGCTTGAATGGTGACAAATTGTCAAAATGCCCCTATGTCCCAGTAATTGGACGCCTCTTCCCGGCACTTGACGAGATAAAATGCGGTCCGTACATTGTGTACGTACACAGCAGTCAACTGCTGGACGCCATTCGAGATCTGGCTCGGCGGCGGCAACGCGCAAGCTCCAGATGGGAGGGGTACGATGTTTGGATTGCAGAAGCAGGCAGAGTCGACGGCTGGGTCGACTCGCCGACAGCGGGTAAGTTCGTGGATGCGGCTTGTGACTGTGGCGTTCGTTGCCACCATGTTGATCGCCGGCTTCGCGGCTGCCAGACCGCAGGCAGCCACCGCCGGTCAGGCCGGAACGATCACCAGCAATGGCGTGGAGGTTTTCCGCCACGTCAGTGACCATACGGTGATCGACTATCTCCAGGCCGGTGACAGGGTCGACATTTTCTGGGGACCCGAGAACTGGATGTACGAGATCCACTACGGTGGCACCGTGGGGTGGGTTTGGGCCGAATTCGTCGATGTCGACGGTGGCGGTTCCTCCGGAGGCAGCGGTTCCTCGGGCACGTCGTCCGCCGCCGACAGTGCCAACCTGTGGTCCTGGACCGCCTGGGCGATGGTCGATGCCGATTCGCTCAATGTGCGTGCTGACGCCAGTGGTGGCGCCGCTGTCGTCGACAAGTACAGCGCTGGCGACTGGATCCAGGTCATCGGCAACGACGTCAACGGGTTCTCGCCGATTGACTACTACGGCAACGTCGGCTGGGTCGCATCGAAATACCTGTCGTGGGACGGCACCTTCCAGTACGCGTCGGTCGGGCAGACCGGCGGCGGCGCATCCTCGGAGGCCGCTGCCAGTGCCGAGCACTGGATTCAGATCAACGGGGCCACCGGCCAGGTTGATCTGATGGTTGGCAACTCGGTCCAGGCAACCTACTGGGGATCGGTTGGCTACGATACCTCCTCCGATGGCTTCTATTCCACGGCGAACGGCACCTTCTACGTCTACGCCATGTACCAGCCGCTCGGCTACACCAAGTGGGCAGATGCCTACATCACGCACTGGATCGGCTACGACTCCTATCGTTCGAATGGCTTCCACTCCTATTCCAAGGACGCCAGCGGCAACGTGTTACCGAACGGCGCCGGCAAGACTGGTGGTTGTGTCGCTCTGCCAGCGGGTGCCATTCAGGCGGTCTGGGATTTTGCCTACATCGGAATGCGAGTGGTGGTCTATCGCTAGGTCGCCTGCATCGGAAACATCGCCGGGGGGATGGACCCGGCGATGTTTCACCAGTTAAGGAGCCTCTGAGATGAAACGACGCAAGCGCCGCGCGCTGTGGCCTTCAAGGGCGCAACCTCGTACCTGGGTGCCATCGCTGCTGATTGCTGCGGTGATCTGTCTCGCCTGGTACGCCGGAGAGGG
>JAEZJB010000225.1 GCA_023415845.1 Chloroflexota bacterium
GGTCTCGGCAGGCAAACTCGATGGTCTATGCCCAAAGGAGGGATTCATGACCACGCACGATGCCCAGGCCGGCGAGTACGTTCCCGCGGGAGAAGATGTCGATCCGGGTCGCACGTTCGACGCGGACGAGATTGCGGCGGCATTTGCCGTCGATCCCGCCCGGGTCGAGCGAGCGATTACTGGTGAATTCGGAAGCGAGGCGACGATTGACTCGCGAGCCGTCCAGCATCTCGCCGAAGTGATGCTGGCGGACAAACCACTGCCAGATCGCCAGGCCGCTTTGATGGTGTTGGGGGCATTCGTCCCTCGCGCCGACCATGACACCGGGCTCGGCGAGAAGGATCCGAGCGAGGAAAGCGATCGGCTGGTCAGGAACAGCGACGAGCCAGACGGCGAACGCGGCGAATAACCGCGAGACATCCTGGCACGCAAGCCAACCTTGCTGCTCACCAACCAGTCCTATCGATGCGACAGGAGCCCCTGCTTATGGCATGGGCTCCTGTCGTTGGTTCCGTTCCGCACTCATCGCCAGCCAAATGCGCACGGCCTCACCACGACCATTGGCGGGATCACCATCGATGCGGTATCGTCATTCCGACAAAACTGGTCGGCTTTACCAAGATGGAGTTTCCATGATCTCGCATCGCATGTCTCGACGGTCCATCGTCAGTGGTTCATTCGGCCTGGGTGCGGCGGCTGTACTCTCCCGCGCGGGCCTCGCGCAGGAAGCCACCCCGGCCGCTTCCGGCGAGTGGTCGTTTACCGACGACAAGGGAGTGACGGTCACCCTGCCATCGCGTCCGGAACGGGTGGTGATCGATGTCAACGCTGCCGCGCCGCTGTGGGACTACGGCATCGTGCCGACCGCCGTGTTCGGCTGGCTCGCCAACCCCAGTGGAGACTTCGGGGCCGCCGGCGGACGCATTGACGCTTCCCAGGTCGAAATTATCGGCAACGGCGAGAACACCATCGATGTCGAGGCACTCGTTGGCCTCGATCCCGACCTCCTGATTACCCTGACGTTTGCTCCGGACGACCCACTCGATTACTGGAGCCTCGCCGCCGACGGTCCGCTGGAACAGGTCCAGTCCGTCGTGCCGATCATCGCCATCTCCGGCATCCAGTCGGCCGACGCTGCGGTGGCGAGGTTTGCCGAACTGGCCGAGGCGCTGGGGGCAGATCTCGAATCGGAGAGCGTCGCCAGTGACCTCGCTCGCTGGGAAGCCGCCGAATCCGCCTTCCAGGCCGCGCTCGAGGCGAAGCCGGGCATTTCCGCCATCTTCGTCGCGCCGGGTACTGACATGCTCTACATCGCCAATCCTGACGTGGCAGGCGATGTGATGTACTTCCGGGAACTGGGCCTGACTATTCCGGATGTCTCGATCGATCCGGCCAATGGCACCTACTGGGAATACCTGAGCCCGGAGGAGATCGGCCGTTACCAGACCGATATCTATTTCAGCTCCTATCGCGGCACCCCCATCGAGGAGTTCGTGGCCATCCCAACCGTTGCCGGGATGCCCGCGGTGCAGGCAGACCAGGTGTTCACCTGGAACCAGGACTTCATTTCCAGCTACCTGGGCATGGCCGAGATTCTCGAGGGCCTCACCGCCAACATCGAGGCGTCGGAGATCGTCACTGGCGACTGATCTGTTCACGCTCAGGACCCATGCAAAAGCGCCCGTCTTCCAATGGAAGACGGGCGCTTTCCTGACGTGACAGCTGCCTCTGGTTTCAATCCCAGTCGTCGTGGCGGCGCGTAATTCGCGAGCCCGCCCGGGTAAACCAGTAGAAAAAGAGCGCGAACAGCCCCGGCACCGAGACGATCAGCAATACGATCGCCAGCAACTTGAACGGATCCACAATCCTCAGCCCCTCGGCGCGCCAAGACCCGGGTGTATGACCTCAATGTCTCACCAATGGTCGATGATCCCTGACCGAAGTCATTCTACGCCATTTTTGTTTGCGTCTGGCACGAGATGGTGAGAGCCCTCAGGACGGCCTGGGGGAATCGGTCACCGCCTCCTCCTTGCGCAATGCCGCGCGGTCGAGCGGGTTGTAATCGTCATCGTCAACCAGGTCCATGCCGAAGAAGCGCTCGAAGATATGGGTCGAATAGGCGTATCGAAGCGCAAAGAGCCACACCACGGCCACGATTGCGATCACGGTGTACTGCGTGGCACTCATGATGTGCGTCCCGAAGAAGTCGCGCAGGTAGCTCACCTGCACGATCGTGGCATAGAGCACGATCATGACCCCGGCAATCATGGTCGGCCGCCAGTCGTGATCAGTGCGCTCGACGACAGCCCACCAGCGGGTAGGTGGTGACGCCAACGGGATCAGCATGACGCCGGTCAGCACGAGCAGATAGGTGATGGCATCGCGCGCGACGCCCTGCTGCATGATTCCAAGCGACGCTTCGCCGTACCGCAGTTCATCCAACGAGACATCGTCCATCAGGTAGAAGATTGTGTAGACCGCGACGGCTGCAGCCGCGATCGAAATGGACGCCGGGAGCACGAACGCCACCAGCGACTTGACCAGGCTGCGCGGCGGCTGGCCCGGGTGCGCCCAAAGCGCCATGAAGAAGGTCGGGAACCCGACCGTCAGCACGGTCAACAGCGTCATGTTGGCCGGGGCGAACGGGAACCCGATGCCGATCACCGAGATCAGCAACAGGGCGATCACGATCACGAAAACGCGGGTGAGGAAGAGCGAGAAGACCGACTGCAACCCACGACGTACCCGTTGTCCCTCGATGAACGAGGCCGGGAGGGCCGAGAAGGTGTCCTGCAGCAGCACGATATCGGCCACTGCCCGAGTCGCCTGGCTCCCGCTTTCCATGGCGATCCCGAGATTCGCCTTCTTGAGGGACATAACATCGTTGACACCGTCCCCCGTCATCGCCACGTATTTGCCTGCCCGTTGCAGGGAATCGACCAGTTCCGCTTTCTGGGCTGGCGTGATGCGGCCAAAGATGGTGCCGCCAATTGCCGCAGCATCGAATTCGGCCGGTGACATCCGCGCGAGTTCGGTGCCGGAGACCAGCCTGACATCACCACTCAAGCCGGCCTGCTTCGCCAGCGCCGAGACCGTCTCGGGGTTGTCGCCAGAGATGATCTTGATCTCGATACCGGCCGCCTGGAACCCTTCGATGGTCTCCTTGGAGTTGGGCCGTAACTGATCGGCGATCGCCACCCAGCAGAGGGGCTGCATGGTTCTGGGCAACGCCGGGTTGCCCAGGGCGTCACGCAGCTTCACGGCTTCAGGGCTGCGCGCAACCAGCAAGACACGCAATCCCTCGTCGAACCATCCCTCCGGTGGCGTACCGGGGTCCGCCGCCAGCAACGGCCCCAGCATCTCGGGCGCCCCCAGCGCGAACACACCCTGAGTAGCTCCGGTGTTGCACGAAACAGCGCTCCACTTGGTGGCCGACGAGAAGGGGAGTTCATCGAGCAACGGTTCGGCGTCACCGGGAATACCTGCAGCCAGCGCCTCGGTGGTCTTGTTTCGCGAAAGCGCGCTGTGGGCCAATACGCCCAGCACTGCCCGCGCCGACGCCTCGTCTCCCTGGATTGGCGACACGTAGCGCAATTCCAGGGCATTGGAGGTCAGGGTGCCGGTCTTGTCCATGCAGAAAACATCGACGTTGGAGAGCGATTCGACGGCGTTGGTCTGCTGGATCAACGCATTCTGCTTCGACAAGCGCAATGCGGCCATGGAGTAGGTGAGCGTGATCATCACGAACAGACCGGCCGGGACCACACCCATCACCACCGCCGCCGCGATCACGGTATCCCGGAAGTCGTAGCCCCAGATGACGGCCTGCAGGATGAGCATGCCCAGCATGGTGAAGGCGATCGCCAGCAGGAGGCGAATGATGGCATTGACCGATTGCTGCAATGGCGTGAGTGAGATGCGGAACGCCTTCGCGTCGGCCACGATGCCGCTTGCCACCGACCGGCTGCTGACCTGCGTCGCCTGAAACTTGCCTGTTCCCGCGACGCAGAACGCGCCAGCATAGACTGGGTCACCATTGCGCTTGGGAATGGCGTCGGCCTCGCCGGTCAGCAGCGATTCATCCATCGACAGGGACGAGCTTTCGACCACAACACCGTCGATGACCGCCTGATCGCCGGCCTTGAGCACCAGCACGTCACCCAGCACAAGTTCGGCCGGGTTGACCTCGATCTCCTGGCCGTCGCGCAGCACGGTTGCCTTGGCCCGGGCCAGCAGCGCAACCTTGTCGAGCCGCCGCTTGGCAATCGATTCCTGCACCACCCCGATTGCGGCGTTGAGGAAACCGAACCCGGACGACATCAGGGCATCGCGGTAGAGGCCCATCGCCACCAGCACCAGGCCAATTCCGTAGAGCGTGGTGTTAAGAAAGGTAAAGATGTTGGAGCGAATGATCTGGCCATAGGTGCGGCCAGGTGGCTCCTCGACCACATTCCCCTTGCCACTCGCCCGGAGGGACTCGACCTGGGCGGTGGTCAGGCCACCAGCGACATCGGTGGGAACGTCGATCGTGCCGGTTGAAGGCAGGCCACCGTGCTTCGCCTCCCCAGCGGCAGGCGGGGAAATATCGGTCGCGACGAGGTCAGCAGCTACGGCGGACATGACGATCCTTCCCGGAATTGGTTGAAAGGCCGGCGACAACAACGACTAACGGGCTCGAGCGCTCCATCTCCCTGAGTTTACCTGAGCACGTTTGGAAAGCGGTGGATTGCACCGAACGATTCTGGTTCGGGGACCGTCAGGCAGTCCGAGCCAGGGTGA
Source organism: Chloroflexota bacterium (assembly GCA_023415845.1). Lineage (GTDB taxonomy): Bacteria > Chloroflexota > Chloroflexia > Thermomicrobiales > UBA6265 > JACCYX01. The sequence continues at coordinate 4,780 of JAEZJB010000225.1, forward strand.
GAGCCGCCTGGCCGGGATCGCCCCCGACCCGGCTACTTTCGTGCTCGATGGAATAGCTGGCCGGGACCGCATCCAACATCCAGCACGCGGTGGGCGGCCATCGCCCGCTTCAGG
>JAEZJB010000284.1 GCA_023415845.1 Chloroflexota bacterium
TGACGACCCGTCGCGACGCCCATCACGTGTCCGAGAATTACGCTCACTGGCTCTCGGTCGCGCTCGGCGAGGAAACTGGTCTCCTCGATCCGAACGAATCGTCACCGGAGCCGGCGGTGAAGGATCCCGTTGCGCTCACGGAACCTCGTCGCACCTCGACGGTTGGCCGCCTCAACGGGAAGGTATCGCCATGACCACGTATGTCGCCCTGCTCCGCGGCATCAACGTTGGCAAATCCAAACGAATCAAAATGGAGCCGCTGCGTAAGTTGGTGTCGGATCTCGGCTTCGAGAACGTCAGGACGTTGGTGAACTCGGGAAATGTCGTCCTGACCGGGTCGGGAAAGGCCGACGATATCGCGCGACAGATCGAGTCAGCACTGGCCGAGCACCACAAACTGGACGTTGCCGTGGTGGTCCGCACTGAGGCCGACCTGCAACGAATCATCGCCGCCAACCCCTTTCCCGATATCGCTACCACGCCCAAGCTCCTGCATGTCTGGTTCCTGGGCAGCCCACTCCCGGACAACACCACTGAGGAACTGGCAGCCCTCGACACCGGTGAAGACACCCTCGCCGTCACGCCACGAGAAATTTACCTGCACGCGCCAAACGGCCTCTCGGACTCGTCGAAAGCGGTCCAGGACCTTGATCGCAAGCTTCCGGCCGGTTCCACCAGCCGCAACTGGAACACCGTGACCCGCCTCGCCGCGATGGCGTCCGAGTGATTCCCGCCCCTTGCTCTTGCAGATGTGACGCGGACTGCCCAGGGTCCACCGTGTCACAATGGCCGCAGAAAGGGCAGGTCACTACATGGTCTGGAAACGTCTCTTCGGCAAACCTGAAACACCCGAATCCCCCGCATCAGCGGAACCCGCTGGCGATCAGACTCCCGCGGCCCCCGGCACTCCAGTCATGCCTGCGACCCGCGATGTGCCGCCCCACCTGGCGCAGGTGATAGAGCGGCGAAATCCGAGCCTCGCGCCGGAGCGGACTCCCGAGCAGCGCAAGATTGAAGGCCTCCGGCGCCAGCGCATGGCGATCCTGTTCGACATCGAGCAGGGTGAAGCGGCCGCCGCGCCGGATAATCCCTGGACGCAGCGCATGTCCCTGCTGACCGAAGCGATGACCACCGTCGACCAGGACATCGCGGCTGCCAGCGTGATCGAACCAGGCCCGTACATTCCCCTTCCTGCCACGCCGATCACCATCGCCGAAGTGACCGTCAACGACGTCGCCACCGTCACATTCTCGGTGGGTGGGGAGCAGTTCATCTACTCCGAAGATCCGGATTGGGCCGACCGGAGCCGCACGATTACCCGGGGTGATCTCCTTCGTCGCACCGGTTCCGTCGCTTCTCTGGTTCCGGCTGACACGCCGTCCGGCCTCGGCACTCCCCTCCGCGAGCACCTCGCCGAAAGTTTCTTCGTGTTCGCCACCGATCTCCGCGACCGCACCCTCGATGGCGAACCACTCCCCACCGACGTCACGCTCGCCGATCTTGCTCGTCCCTGCCCGGTCTGCGGCGGCTGGACCGACTGGAGGGGAACCTGCCAGGCGTGTGCGCAACGGAACGCCTCCCTGACCGCACTGCGCCGCGAGGCCACGCGCCTGCTCGACGAGCGCAACGTGGAAGCCGAGGAGCGCCACAAGCTGATCGAGGGCCTCCCGCTCGCGCGGCGCAGGCTCCGCGATACCGAGTCTGAACTGGAACGGCTCGGCGCCCGGATCGTCTAGGCAGTCGACCGGCGTACCGGATGGAACACGGCAGGCAGTTCATTCCCGGCGGATGTAGAATGGGTCCGATTCTGCTCGCCAGTGTTCGCCCATCAGGGGTGCTGCATGAATGATCTCGCGACCTTTCTCGTCGATGTGATGCTGGCTCGCCAGTCGGTCGGGGTGGCGATGGCGCTCACCGTCGTCCTCTTCGTGATCCGCAACCGCTCCTTCTGCCGCGATATCTGGCAGGACCCTTCCCGCGTCTGGCGCATGATTGCCCGCTACACGGCGGCGACGGTCACGGCTGCGCTGGTCTGGATAGGCCTGTTCGACGACTGGCTGCAACTCGTCACCGAGCCCTACCGCCTCTCCCAGCGCTGGGAATCCAAGCGACAAATCTATCACCAGATCGACCCGTCGATCCGCACCATCTCGCTCATCCTCCTCGCTCTCGCGCTGCTGGGCATCGCCATGCTCTTTGCCCGTCACGTTGGTGGCTACGGGTTGCAAATGGTGGTCGGCATGATCGGCGTCCTGCTCTGGATCCCGCTCTTCATCATGAACGGGCACGTGAACTCGCTGTTCCTGCAGGGATCGGAGTCGGCCAACACCCTGCCGGAAGCCGCCGGGCTCGCCGTCTTCTGGCTGCTCGTGCTGGTGCTGACGATCGCCACCGTGCTGGCGACGCTGACCCCCATCACGATGGCGACCGCGCTGGTCGTCACCTTCCTGCTCGACCTGTTCAATATGCGCCAGCCGCCGATCACCCAGGAAGCGGATGGCTTCTTCGCCGAGCTTGGCAACCGCGCCACCGAGCGCCACGACATCCCGCTCAAGTACCTCTGGAAGCCCAACCGCCGCCCACTCTAGCTCCGGGCAGCTGCAACCAAATCACCAGGCGCCCATGGTCCCGGCGACGACGTTCCAGGTGACGCGCCAACACGCGCGAGACTTCTGCCGACCCTGTGCTAGGCTTGCCCCCAGTCAACCCGCAAGCTGCACCCGATTCAGGAGAACGACATGAGTGATCCGATCAGCGACATCGAAGCAAACGACGCCACCGCCCCGATCGGGGCGCCCCTGGGCGAGGAAGCGGCCTTGATGGATCGCTACCGGGCCGGGGAAGATCTCGCGCAGGAAGACTTCGGCCGGCTGCACGGCGCCCTCGCCGACGGAGCCTTCGCGGCGACCATTGGTGCCAGCGAAGACGAAAAGCAGGATATCCAGGCCAAAGCCGGGGAAGCGGCGTTCCTGACCGAGAGCGACGTCACCACCGAGCCAGTCGAGGAAGAACTGAGCTTCCACACGACTCCCGAGGATCAGGGCATCAACCCCGATTTGCCGTAGGAAGCGCATTTAACAGAGACGGAGCGGCCGGTGCAGGCAACCTGCACCGGCCGTCTCTTTATGTGAATATGGAGACCCGTCTGTCCGGATTTGCGGCCCATGAGTGGCTTCCAGCCCCCAGGCCACCTACCAGTGGTCTAGAGCATCTCGTCCACGCCGAGCAACACCGGCGTGCCGTTGACCGTCACCGCTGCCTGGGCTTCCTGCACCAGCAGCACCGCATCGCTCGGATCGATGCCGGCGGGGAAGTTTGCAGCAAACACCAGCACATACAGGTCCGGGTTGTCGGTGGCAACGCCCTGGGCGAACCGCAGACCATAAGCGCCGTCGGTCACGAAGGAGTGGCCGCTGTCGGTGACGGTCGGGCCATAGAGTGACGCCGAGGCACCCTGATCGTCGTACAGGAAGGCGACATCCTCGTCAGCCATTTCCTGCCACGACTTGCCGTCAAGTGGGTACCCGGCGATGAACAGCTGCATCGACGCCGCGGGATTGGTCAGCGTGATTCCCTCATCGTCTCGCTCCACCTCCGTCCAGCCGTTGGTCCACACAACCTGCACAAAGCCGCTGGCGTCGACATACTCGCCACCCGTCGTGGCAGCGGACGCAGCCGCTTCCTCGAGGAACTGCTGGGCCTCGGCTCCATCCGAACCGCCAAACACGCCCACACCGTCAATTTGGACCGAGGCCTGCGCGGACTCCATTTCCGCCGCATAGACCGCCACCGGTGCGGCAAACGCGCCAAGTGCCGTCCCGTCGATCAACTCGAGGTACAAGCCCCAGGCTTCCTCTTCCAGGGTCAGATGGATCACCCGGTATTCCTGCGAGGCCTCGGTGCCATCGGCCGCGACAACCTGTTCCCCTCCACCTGCAACGACCTGCGCCAGGGCCGGATCGCCGATCAGCATCGTGAGCAAGAGGTTCGCCAGGTCGTCGATCGCCTGGGGGGCGTCGAGGTATCCGAAAAGGACCTCTCCAAGGTTTCCACCGCGCAGCGCCACCACATCCGGCACGATCCTGGTCACCTGATTGGTCGGGTTGAAGGTCCAGGGATCAGTCCAGGTCAGCACCTGACCGCCCGCGAACGTGAACGGAGACGTTCCGCTCTGCGCATGGGCCACCGCCCACCCCATGGAGCCGGCACCCAGCGCCGCGCCACCCGTCAGGGCCATCAATGTCCGACGAGAAATCCGCGTGATCATGTTCCGAAGCTCCCGTGATGCGTAGGCATGGCAACCATGCCGAAGTCTCTGCCGCGGAGCACGGGACATCACAAACCGGAGGCATCAACGATGTCGCCTGGCCTGCAGTTTCACCATCACCACATGGCAAAGGAAAGAAATCCCCGGCTCATCACAGCGCAATCCGGCGCGCAACTGGCAGACAGGCCAGCAGCCACGGACAGCAAAAACACTGTGGTAATCAGGAAATTGGGGACCCGGGCAGAATCGTAGGGGTGGTGCGGGAGCGTGTCAAGCGAATTCACGTAAAAGCGTTCCGTGCCGAAATCTCGCACTCGCAACGCGAGAGTCCCGGCCGGAATCGCTCGATCGCCTTCCGCCCTCGCGAAACCGCTTTTCCATTTCACCACCCGGTTGAAACACCAGAAAGCCGGTGCGGGATCGTGCCCCACACCGGCTCTTGCAGTGAAATGTGCGTTGGATTGGCCGCTAGACTGGCGGGTCGAGGTAGGGGTGGAGGAACTGGCCACCAAGCGCCAGCGCGGCGAACACGACCACGCCCACCAGCACCAGGGCGCCGACGATCACCGTCAGCATCACCACGTTGCCGAAGCCTTCGCCGCCCATGCGCACGTCTTCAGCGTTCTGCTCGACGAGTTGTTCGCCGTTGGACGTCGATTCCACCATGATGAACTCCATCTCTCCTGCCAGGTTTCCCACGTTGCACCCACCGGTGCCACGGCCTGCGTGTCTGTGTTGACTGTACGAGATCGGGCGTCAATGGTCCAGCACCGATTGTGGCACCATCGCCCCATTCCCCGCCTAGCCGAGCGTCGTCAGCACCAGCTGCCGCAAAATGATGATCAGGAACATCGTCACCATGACCGAAAGGTCGAGCACACCGGTGTTCGGCATCACTTGCCGCACCGGCCCCACAATCGGCTCGGTCACGTTGAAGAGAAAGCGTCCGACTGGCGTCTGATACGTCGGATCGAACCACGAGAACAGCGCCCGGGCCACCAGAATGAACATGAAGATGGTGAGGATGGTATTCAGCAGCTCGGCAAGTGACATCAACGATTGTCCTGGCTTGGGCGCCCGTACCGCAAAACGGAAACGCGGTCGGGGCCGACTACGTATTTAGTCAAGTGTAAAAGTCAGCCCCGATGCGGACCACCTTCTAGCCGGCGCGGAACTGCGGCAGCACGTCACGAGCGATGCGGCTGGCCGTCTCCCGATCCGCGGGCCCCGGTGCCTCGAACAGGAAGTCGGTGTAACCGACCGCCCGGTATTGCTCCACCCAGGCCACGAAGGCATCCACCGACTCCCACGGGCGGGCGTCGGTCCGGGCCGGGAAGTAGCTGACCGACCGCACGATGCTCCCGGGATCACGCCCCACCCTGGTCGCCGCCGCATCGACCATCGCGGTGCGCTCGGCCATCTCTTCCACCGTGCCCCGCGAGTTCCAGATGTCGGCATACCGCGCGGCAATCCCGATCGTCCGTTTGCCATGTGCCCCGACCATGATCGGCATCCGCGGCGACTGCACCGGGGTTGGCCGGTTCGGCGCGTCCTTCAACTGATAGAACTCGCCCTCGAACGTCGTCAGGTCGTTCGTCAAAAACTCGTCGATCAGTGCCAGCGCCTCGGCAAACCGGCTCACCCGTTCACCAATCGGCGGCAACTCCAGGCCAAATTCCTGGTGCTCCCGCTCGAACCACCCCGCCCCGACCCCGAGATCGAGTCGTCCGTTGGAAATGTGGTCGACCGTCACCGCCATCTTGGCCAGCACAGCCGGATGCCGGAAGGTGTTGCTCGAGACCAGCACCCCCAGCCGCACCCGGCTGGTCAACTGCGCCATCGCAGCCAGCGCCATCCAGGCTTCGAGGAAATCGCCGGGTTCGGCATTCGGATTCGGCGTCGAGAGGTGATCGGGCAGCCAGAGCGAGTCCCAGCCTTCCGCCTCGAATCCCAGCCAGTCCGACCTGAGGTCTTCCCATCCCAGCCCCAGCGACTGGAGTCCAAACGTCAACGTGCGGCTCATGCAGCATCCTCCCGCAGGCCCGGAATCACCTCGGTCGCGACTCGCTCAACGATGGCATAATGCTCCGGCTCGGGTGGCTGCAACAGGAAGTCCTCGATTCCCGCCTCGCTGAAGCGCCCGACGAAGTCCACGAACGCATCCACCGAATCCCACGGATGCTCGTCCGGCATCTGGGCAATCACGTAGAGCAGCGACCGCTTGACCGACTTCGGGTCCCGGCCATGACGGGCGCAGGCCGCGTCCATCAGGTCGTTCCGCTCCCGAACCTCCTCCGGCGTGCCACGAGTGTTCCACGAGTCGGCGTACCGGCTGACGATGTCGATCATGCGCGGACCGTGCGCACCCACCATCAGCGGAATGCGTGGCTGCTGGATGGGGCGGGGCCGGTTCGGTGCGTCCTTCAACTGGTAGTACTGGCCGTCGAAGGTCGTCAGGTCGTTGGAAAGGAACTCGTCGATCAACGCCAGCGCCTCGGCATAGCGATCGACCAGCTCCCGGGTTTCCGGAAACTCCAGCCCGAACATGTCGTGCTCCGGCTTGAACCACCCCGCCCCGATGCCCAGTTCCAGTCGCCCGTTCGAGATGTGGTCGAGCGTCACCGCCATCTTGGCGAGCACACTCGGGTGGCGAAACGTGTTGCTCGACACCAGCACCCCCAGCCGTGGCTTCTCGGTTACCGTCGCCAGGGCGCTCAGCATCGTCCAGGCTTCGAGATATGGTTCGCCCGGATTGGCCGTCCGCGTCAGGTGATCGGTGAGCCAGAGGCTCTCGAACCCCAGTTCCTCGAACCAGCGCCATCGCTCGACCGTCTCCGGCCAGGTCCAGGTCTGGATCGTCTGCATCCCGAATTCGCGGGGCATGGATTCTCCTCTCGTCATTCGTCCGCCAGCAATGACTGCCATTGTCACCGCGCACGTCGGTCGATGGAAGCCCGCTGCGACGTTTTCGGCAGACGTCGCCTGGCCGTCATCCGCAGCCAACCACGGTCGCATCCCGCTCCATCGTCATTGGTGCACGGCACCCTCGCCCGGTCCACTTGCCAATTGGCCCCGCAGCATGGACACTGCACCCACGTGAGCGGCACATGGCGCACCCCGAAAACCAGCAGGATGTCCTCCTGCGGGATCACTCGTGACCACGCGCCAGCCCGTTCAACCTTGGGCACCATCACTTCTGGACCTGCGGAAAGGACACCCACCATGACCAACGATAACGGGTCGAACGGTTCGTTCGACATGCGGTTCAACAGCCGCGTGCTCTACGACGGCAACGATCGGGCCGGTGCGCGCGCCATGATGAAGAGCATCGGCTTCACCGACGAGGATCTCAAGAGGCCCGTCATCGGCATCGCCAACACCTGGATCGAGACGATGCCGTGCAACTACAACCTTCGCCGGTTGGCCAAGCACGTCAAGGAAGGCATCCGCGCCGCCGGTGGCACGCCGATGGAGTTCAACACGGTCGCCATCTCCGACGGCGTCACCATGGGCACCGAGGGCATGAAGTCCTCGCTCATCTCCCGTGAAGTCATCGCCGACTCCGTCGAACTCGTTGGCCGCGGCCACATGTTCGACGGCATCGTCGCCCTCGGCGCCTGCGACAAGACCCTGCCTGGTCTCGCGATGGCGGTTGCCCGCCTCAATGTGCCCTCGGTGCTGATCTACGGTGGCTCCATCATGCCGGGCTTCTGGCACGGCAAGGAAGTCACCATTCGCTCCGTCTACGAAGCGATTGGTGCCAACGCCGCCGGCAACATGAGCGATGAAGACCTCAAGTCGCTCGAAGATGTCGCCTGCCCCGGTCCCGGCGCCTGCGGCGGCCAGTACACCGCGAACACGATGGCGATGGTCATGGAGTTCATCGGTCTCTCGCCGCTCGGGTCCGCGTCGCCCCCCGCCGTCGATCCCCGCAAGGAAGAGGTCGGGGCGATGGCTGGCCAGCTCATCATGGACGTTCTCCGCCGTGGCGTTCGCCCGCTGGACATCCTTACCCGCGAGGCCTTCGAGAACGCCATCGCCGGTGTCGCCGCCTCGGGTGGGTCCACCAACTCCGTGCTTCACCTCCTTGCCCTTGCCCGCGAAGCCGGTGTCGACCTCTCGATTGACGACTTCGACGCCATCTCCCGCCGCACGCCGCTCATCGCCGACATGATGCCGGGAGGCAAGTATTCCGCCGCCGATCTCGACAAGGCAGGCGGCACCCAGCTCGTGGCCCAGCGCCTGATCGAAGGTGGCTTCCTCCACGGCGACGCTCAGACGCCGACCGGCCGCACCCTCGCCGAAGAAGCCGCCCTCGCCGTCGAAACCCCCGACCAGGATGTCGTCCACACGGTCGCCACGGCCATCAAGCCGACCGGTGGCCTCAACATCCTCAAGGGCAACATCGCTCCCGACGGCGCGGTGGTGAAGCTCTTTGGCTATGAAGACACCTACATGCGTGGACCGGCCCGCGTCTTCGATTCCGAGCCGGAAGCCCACCAGGCAGTGCTCGATCGCAAGATCGTCGATGGCGATATCGTCGTCATCCGCTACGAAGGTCCGGTCGGTGGACCCGGCATGCAGGAAATGCTCGGCGTCACGGCCGCCATCGTTGGCCAGGGCCTCAAGCACGTCGGCCTGCTGACCGACGGCCGCTTCAGCGGCGCCACTCGTGGCCTGATGATCGGCCACGTTGCCCCCGAAGCCGCGGTTGGCGGCCCGATTGCGGCCATCCGCGAGGGCGACATGATCGTGATCGATGCCGAGAACCGCTCGTTGAATGTGGAACTCTCGGACGACGAGATCGCCGCCCGCATGCAGGAGTGGCGGGCCCCGAAGCCCCACTACACCCACGGCGTCATGGCCAAGTACGCCAAGCTGGTCACCCAGGCCAACGAAGGTGCCATCACCAAGGTCACCTTCTAGGCGCTACAGCGCACCGGCCACATGGTCTAGAGACAACGAAGAGGGCGGTGGCGTACATGCCACCGCCCTTTTCGTTGTCGATCCGCGTGTCGCCTAGCCGACGATGAACGGACCGGCGATCTCCAGCACCTCATCGGGGGTGAGGGTCGGGTTGAAGGATTCGGGGAACGGGCTCGCGCCGTTGAGGAGGGCCAGGTAGGCTGCGTGCCGGGCTTCGTTACCGTGAATCGTCAGCGCCGCAGTCAACAGGTCGTCTTCGTCGATCAGGAACTGGGCCGCCCCCTGGTAAGCGGAGACACCGGTGTCCTCCAGCGCCTGGGCGACCTGCAGGAAGCCAGCCGCATCGGTATAGCCAAAGTCATACGTCGCTTCCGCCACCGGCTCGCCGCCGAGGTCGGTAATCACCTGTGTCAGGGTCGCTACGTGCGTCGCTTCGTTGTCGCCGATCGTGGTCAACGCCTCGAACACCGACGGCTGGTACCCCAGCTCCGTGATGCCAGCCTCGCCGATTGCGGCCAGACCGTCCCGGTAGAACGCCGCTTCGAGATGCTCGAGCGTCAGCGCATAATTGAGGACATCCACCGGGCTGGTGAACATCATCATCGCGTCGCCCTCCGCCATCGGCGTCGAGTCCATCTGCGCCGACACCGCAAACGGCGTGGCGACCAGGGCCGCTCCACCAATGGTGATGCCAGCTGAAGCCAGCAGGCGGCGACGATTGAACGTTGCGACGGACAGGTGCTGCAGGGCACGATTCAGGTCAGTAGTCATCGGTAATGTCTCCTCTGATTGGTGCATGCGGTCGGCAGGGGGCAGCAACTACCCCACGATGAACGGGCCAGCGACTTCCAGCACCTCGTCGGGCGACAGGGGCGTTTCGAACGCATCCGGGAACGCCGCAGTTCCGGTCAGCTGGTTCAGGTAGGCCGCGTGTCGGGCCTCGACTGCGACGATCGAGCCAGCAGCCGTCAGCAACTCCGGATCGGTAATGAAGGCGCCCGCCCCGTCATAGGCCGATACGCCAAGGTTCTCGATCGCCGCGGCCGTCGCCAGGAAGGAGGCGGCATCGGTGACGCCAAAGTCGTACGTGGCAGCGGCCACTGGTTCGCCGCCAAGATCGGTGATCACCTGCGTCAGCGTCGCCACATGGTCGGCCTCGTGCTGGCCAATCGCGGCGAGGTAATCGTCAATCGAGTTGCCATAGGCGTCAGCGCCGAACTCGTAGTCTGCAGCCAGCGTGTAGAACGCCGCCTCGAGGTGCTCGAGCGTCAGGGCGTAGTTCAGCACATCGATGTCAGACGTGAACTCGGTTTGCGCTGCGATCCGGTGAAGACGGGTGTTCGCCATGAGAGGCCTCCCTGTTTGGTGCCACCCGGACCACACATCCGGGTGGCGACGTTCGCGAGCCAAACCAAGGACCGTGGCCCCTAGAGGAAGGGCAGGAAAACCACCTCCTCAGTCGCTCGCTGACGATTGAACGGGAAGGTGACTGGACTGGATCACCGTCTTCTCGCGCAATGTCACCCGCACACCCTCGTTGGAGTCATCAAACGCCGAACCCGGCAGCCAGACATCGCTGGAGGCCGGGTTCGGGTTGGGAGTCATGGAGCTGCGGACTTGCGGCCGCCGCATTCTGGCTGCGTCAGGTGGTGTCGCCGAGCGGGGCCACCACGATGGGATCGGACGTTGGCGTCTGACTCCCTTCCGGGCCGGGCTCCATGGTGATGGCGAAGGCATCGTAGTTGGCGCGATCCCCATCGACCTCGAACTCGCCATCCGTCGGATCGACGATCCCCATCGGCGTCGGCACGTCACCGGCAATCAGCCAGGCCTGGTACACCTGGCCCTCGGGAGCCGCCGGCATGTCGTCCATGTGCAGGACGAACCGTTGCTGGTCAGGCATGTATTCGAGGTTGGCGACCTCCTGACCAATCAGGTTGCCCTCGGCATCATGCAGGGCAATCTCCTGCGGCACGTCCTCGTCGTCGGCCCACCAGAGACTCCGACCGATGAGCGCGCCGGCCGTCACCACGATCACAACGAGCGCGGCGACCGCCAGCCAGCGATACCCGCTCTGGTTTCCCCAGCCGCCCGTCCCCGTTGGTGCCGAGCGAACCCGACGCCCGCCTTTCGCGCCTGGCGCAGGCCCAAAATCAAGCGGGATGACATCCTCGCCGCCAGCAAACGGATCGTCCGCCGCCGCGACCGTGCTCGGGGGCGCTGCCTGCGTAGCCGCACCGGGTTCCAGCGATTGGGCGATCCGGTCCCAGAGATCGTCCGCCATCCCCATCGGTGGATCGTCGGGTGACAGGGCGAGAGCGTGGGTGCCTTCGATCAGCGCCGGGATTTCGCGCTGGCACACCAGGCACGTCACGATGTGGGCATCCATCCATGCCTGGTCGGCATCGGACAACGTGCCCATCACGTAATCGTCCATCAGGGTATCGGCGTGGTCGTGATCGTGTATGTCCTGCATCTGTTTCACGGTCGGCCTCCCGAGGCGGAGACGCCGTCATCCTGGATGTGCTCCTGATGGAGCATTTCGGAAAGCTTGCGCAGGGCGAGCCGTGTTCGCCCCTTTACGGTGCCGAGCGGTAGTTCGTGGGTCCTGGCGATGTCGGCCTGGCTCAGGCCCCCAAAGTAGGCCAGTTCGATGATCTGCCGTTGCTCGGGTGGCAGGCTGTCCAGCGCCCTCCGAATCCGCTCCCGCAACAGGATCTGGTCCACTTCGGCAGACGCATCCGGCACCGCCAGCAACCACTCGACATCGTCGATTGGCACGTTGGGTGGCTGCCGGTCGCTTTCGCGCCGCCGGTAATCGATCGCCTTGCGATGGGCAATCGTCAGCAGCCAGCCCCGCACGTTGGCCCCACGGTTGGCATCGAACTGGCCAGCCTTTTGCCACACCGTCTGGAACGTGTCCTGCACCACTTCTTCAGCAGCTTCGGCATTATTGGTGATGCGATAGCACAAGGCGAAGCACCGCCTCCCGTAGCGGGAGAATAGTGTCTGGAGTGCCAGGCTGTCCTTCCGGGCGACCCGCTCCATCACTTCGAGGTCAGTGAACTCGATCACACCCTGGTGCCCTTCCTCTACAAGGTGGTACGCACCACGCGCCACGTGTGGATCACCCCTGCTTGGCAATGGTAATCCGGTGCGTGTGCCAGCCTCAATCCCACCTGACTTCGCACTGGCCCCACCGCCATGAATCAGCTCGTCAGGGTCGTTTGCCATGCGCCTGCTTCATGCGCGAACCCACACGGCACCCGTCGCGCCCGATGATCGATGAATCAGGGACACAGGTGACCTGGGCCGGGAGAAGAGGCGCTGCTGTGCTAGGGTTGCGCCACGGACGAATTGGCTGTCCTCCAACGGTACAGGGGAAGGTGTGTGAGCGTGTCGATCGGCATCTGGCTGGCGGGCGCCATCTTCGTGATCGTCACCATCGTCGCCTTCGCCTGGGTGGTCCGGGCGCTGCTTGGCGTCCAGTTCACCATGCTCCGGCTGACCATTGCCGGCGGCATCTCCTTCCTCTGCTTCACCCCCATCCTCAACGGCATCGTCGATGTCGATAACGTCGAGCAGCAGGGACTCTTCCCCGGCCTCTGGTTCTTCCTGCTCGCCACCATGCTCGCCCTCATCTGCGGGATGGTCTTCCTGGTCATCGCCGAAGCGCTGATCCCGAGCAACACGCTCCCTGGCCCGGCCTACCTCATTCGTGCCGCCCGCCAGTCGTGGTCCCGCACGGGGCGGTACTGGCAAATCACCCGCATCCTCTTTCGCCGTGGGCTCACTGCCTACGTCAGCGGTGGGCGCCGCCGCGAACTGACCACCCACGAGGGGCGGCGGCTGGTCGCCGAACGCCTGCGCTTCGCCCTGAGCGACGGCGGCGTGACCTTCGTCAAACTCGGCCAGATCCTCTCCACGAGACCAGATCTCCTGCCGGAAGAGTTCATCGAAGAGTTGTCCCACCTCCAGCACCAGGCACCTACCCTTCCCTGGGACGAGATCGAAGCTACCCTCACCGCTGAACTTGGCGATCTGGACCAGCATTTCGCATCGATCGACCACCAACCCCTCGCCGCCGCGTCAATTGCCCAGGTCCACACCGCCCACCTCGTCACCGGCGAAGAGGTGGTGATCAAGGTGCGCCGTCCCGGCATCGTTTCCCAGGTCAATGTCGACCTCGACATCATCATCCGGCTCGCCCGTACGCTGGAACAGCGCACCACCTGGGGCCGGCGAATCGGTGTCGTCGACCTGGCGAATGGATTCGCCACCGCGCTCCGCGAAGAACTCGATTTCCGGGTCGAGGCCCGGAACCTGCAGATCGTGCAGGCCGGAGCGGCGGCGCGGAACGACAGCACCGGTCTCTACATCCCGGTTGTCTATCTCCCGCTCTGCACCCAGCGAGTGCTGGTGATGGAGAGAATCAAGGGCATTCCCATCAGCAAGGCTGGTTCGGTCATTGACGAGCGGCGTCTCGATCGCCAGGCGCTTGCCCGCGACCTCCTCGACTCGCTGCTCCGCCAAATGGTGATCGATGGGACCTTTCACGCCGATCCCCATCCCGGTAATGTCATGCTGCTGGAAAACAACCGGCTCACCCTGCTCGACTTCGGCTCCGTTGGCCGCATGGACCCGGTGGTGCGCGACGCCCTGATCCGGCTGATCCTCACCTTCCAGCGCGAAGATCCGATCACCGCCACCGATGCCTTGCTCGAGCTCGTCGAACCAACGCCGCAGATCGATGAGTGGCGGCTCGAACGCTCGCTCGGGCAATTCATGGTTCGCTACCTCGCACCAGGTGTACCGCCCGATGCGCGCATGGTGCCCGCCCTCTTCCGGCTCCTCTCCGACCACAACCTTTCCGCGCTACCCGAGGTCGCCGCCGCGTTCCGGGCCATCGCCACCCTCGATGGCACACTCTCGTCTCTCGCCCCGGGATTCAATGCCATCACCGAAGCGAAATCCTTCGGCGAGCAATACCTGCTGGAGCAACTCCACCCCAAAGCCCTCACCCAGACCATCGTTTCCGAGCTGATTGCCGTTCTCCCGATGGTCCGTCGCCTTCCACGGCGAATCGACAAGCTGACCGAGCAGATGGAGGCGGGTCGCATGA
>JAEZJB010000308.1 GCA_023415845.1 Chloroflexota bacterium
GCCAGCCCGTTTGTGCACGCCGATTCCAGGCCAGTCCACCAGGTTAGGACTGCCCTCCGGGCAGATTGGACGTCAGCCGGCGGAGGTCAGGACACCGCTGAAGTAGTCGAGTGTCTCGCGGAGTCCATCGTCGAGCGATGTCTGCGGATGCCATCCCAGCAGGCGCTCCGCACGACCAATGTCCGGCCGACGGCGCTGCGGATCGTCCACCGGCAATGCCTCGTGCACGATGATCGACGACGATCCGGCGAGCGCGACGATCCGGTCGGCGAACTGGCGGATCGTGTGCTCCTCCGGATTGCCGAGGTTCACCACGTCACCCGCCAGGCCATCGGTTTCCATCAGGCAAATCAGGCCCTCGACCAGGTCCGCCACGTAGCAGAACGACCGCGTCTGCCCGCCGGAGCCGTAGATGGTGATCGGCTCGTTCCGCAACGCCTGGACGCAGAAGTTCGGCACCACCCGACCATCGCCCGGGTGGGAACGCGGCCCATAGGTATTGAAGATGCGGGCGATGCGCGCATCGACGCCACGTTGGCGCACATACTCCACCGTCATCGTTTCGGCGAATCGCTTGCCCTCGTCGTAGCAGGCGCGAGGTCCGATCGGATTGACGTTCCCCCAGTAGGTCTCCACCTGTGGGTGCACCAGTGGATCGCCATAGACCTCGGAAGTCGAGGCCAGCAGGAAACGTGCCCCGTGACCGTGCGCGAGGTCCAGCAGGCGATGCGTGCCCTGCGAGTTCACCAGCAGCGTCTCGATCGGGAAGCGCGCGTACCCCTTGGGACTGGCCGGGCTGGCGAGATGGTAGATCCGGTCAAAGTGGCCAGCCAGAATCTCCGCCGCAAGGTCGCTGGCGATGTCCTGGCCGACAATCGTCAGTGCCGGATTCCCCTCCTGGTGAGCAAGATTGGCCGGCTGCCCCGTGAGCAGGTTGTCGGCCACGGTGACCATGTGCCCCTCACCGAGCAGCCGATCGACCAGGTGGCTCCCGATGAACCCGGCACCACCAGCCACGAGCACGCGCATATCGTCAACTCTTCCCGTTCAGCCCGGTCGGGACATCCCACAACGCGCCGTTCCAGCTCGTGGCCTTTCCAGCAGGCATCATCGCGCCGGGAAGATTTCGGCCGGGGCCGCGTCCTGCGGTTCATAGCCCAGCACGTCTTTCGCGTGCTCGATGCTCCAGAACTGGCGGGGATTGTCGGAAATCCCGTAGCAGAGGACCCAATCGAGGTCTGACGCCAGGGCCCGCTCGAAGAGCTGGATGCAGTCCCGCTCGCTGAGCCAGACCGCCCGCATCCGCTTCCTTTGAAGCTCAATACCTTCTTCGTTATCGCGTTCGGGCGCCCAGAGGTTGTCGGGATGGGTCGGCGAGTCCTTGCCCCGGGTCCCACCAATCCGGATGCAGTAGGCCTTCAAACCATGGTGATCGACGTAGTACCGCGCCATCGCTTCCCCGTAAACCTTGGAGACGCCATAGAGCGAATCCGGCCGCAACTCTGCCCCCTCATCCCACACCCTCTTGTCATCGAGTTCGTACAGTTCCGGAGCGTTATCCAGTTCATACGACCCAATCGTGTGGTTCGTGGAGGCAAACACCACACGCTTGACCCCGGCTCGTCGGGCCGCCTCGAACACGTTGTAGGTGCCAATCAGGTTGCTGTTCAGCACGGCATCCCAGTCCGAGCCGACTGCGGACGTTGCCCCGAGATGAACGACGGCGTCCGCGCCCTCGAATGCGTTCACCAGCGCTTCCAGATCAACCAGATCGGCGAGGATGTCGGTATACGGTCCCTCGGAGCGGGCCAGCCCCACCACGTCATAGCGGGGATCGTCTCGCCAGGCATCAATTGCCATGCGTCCAATCAGGCCGTTCGCGCCGGTCACGATCACGCGCTGGGGTGCCTCAGTCATTCCGTCCTGTCTCCCGCCTATGCCAGTCCTGGCGGGGACTGGCCAAATTCTCGACTGGGACATAGGCTACCCGAGCCCGCGCCTCCCTGCATTGGCCCGGCTTGCCACTTCGCCTCCGGAACGATCATTACGTGATTGCCTTGCCATCCACTTCCAGCCTCCTGGCGACCGGCCAGCGCCTCGCCCCGGGCGTGCTCGCCGCCACCGCGCTGACCGCCGTCTCCTTTCTGCTGGCCGAAGTGCAGGACGTCCTTTTCGGCTGGGTCGTCTTCGAGTCCCTCGTGCTCGCCCTGATCATGGGGTTGGTCGTGCGTGCGCTCTGGACGCCAGCAGCCGCTCTCGGACCCGGCATTGCGTTCTCGGCCAAACAGTTGCTGGAATTCGCGATTGTGCTGCTTGGCGCGTCACTGGATCTTGCCGACCTCGCGGAGGCTGGCCCGAAAATCCTCTCGGCTGTGCTGGTCACCGTCTCGATGACCCTCGTTCTCGGCATCACCATTGGGCGGCTCGCTGGCCTGGACACGAAGCTGGCCACCTTGGTCGCCGTCGGCAATGCGATTTGCGGCAACTCGGCGATCGCAGCGGTTGCCCCCGCCATCCGCGCCAAGAAGCAGGACATCGCCGCCGCCATTGCGCTGACTGCCGTGTTGGGCGTGGGCGTGGTCCTCGCCCTTCCCGCCCTCATCCCGTTATTCCATCTTTCAGACGAACGCTACGGCGTGGTTGCCGGGCTCACGGTCTACGCGGTACCCCAGGTGCTGGCGGCAACGCTGCCCGTTTCAGCCGAGGCGGGCCAGTTCGCCAGCCTCGTCAAACTGACCCGCGTCCTGCTCCTGGGACCAGTCGTTGCGTTGTTCGCCTTCCTCTATCGCAACGAACAGGTGGAAGGCGAGGGTCGCCCCGGCCGCCTGACACTTGGCAAGCTGCTTCCCTGGTTTGTGATCGGGTTCCTGGCCATGGCCCTGCTTCGCACCACGTCGGTGCTCCCGCCAGCGGTTGGCGACTGGAGCAAGGACATCAGCAAGGTGCTGACAGCGGTCGCCATGGCCGGTCTGGGCCTCAGCGTGGACATTCGTTCGGTCCGTGCCACCGGTCCACGAGTCGCGCTGGTGGTCCTGATCCTGACTGGCTTGCTGGTCGTCACGGCCCTTCTGCTGGTGCGCGGCCTCAACATCGGCTAGCGCGCGAGTACCATTGCGACTGGACAATGCGATCCACCGTCCGCCAGGAGTGCCGATTCGCCATGCCGGAGCAAGTCAGCCAGGTGCCCCCCTCCGCCTCCGGCGCGCCGCCAGTAGTGCCGCCCACCGAACCGGTCCTGGATGAGCCGCGATCCCGTCACCGGGTCTGGCTGATCGTCCTCGAGTTCGTGCTCCTCGTTGCCATCACCGGCTTCGGGTTTGCCCTGCGCTTCGTTGGCATTAGCTGGGGGACCGGCTACTACCTCCACCCCGATGAGTTGTTCCTCAGCAGCGTGCTACAGCGAATCAGCGCTCCGGCGAGTTTCGCGGAGTACCTGAATTCGGCGACGTCCCCCCTCAATCCGTTCAATCACGACACCGGGTACGTCTACGGAACCTTTCCCCTCTTCCTGGCGAAGTTCGTTGGGTCATTCACTGACTACACCGCCATCAACAACAACCACATTCCGGGCCGGTGGTTATCCGCTGGCGCCGACACCGCCACGATCGTGTTCGTCTGGTGGATCGGGCGGATGCTCTGGAATCGGTGGATCGGGTTACTCGCGGCCCTGCTGATGGCGGTGACGGTGCTCAACATCCAGAGCGCTCATTTCTTCACCACCGATTCCTGGTCGACGATGTTCGGCACCGCCGCCTTTGCCTTCGCTCTCGCCGCCTGGAAGCACCAGCGTTGGAGCCTCTATGCCCTGGCGGGGCTCATGGTCGGACTGGCCGGGGCCTCGAAGCCGACGATGCTGGCAGCAGCTGGCTTCCTCGCCCTGCCCGCCCTGGAGCTGGTGCGAACGCAGGGCTGGCCTGCCCTCTGGCCCCACCGCACGCCCGCCAGTGACGAAGACGAGACCACGGATTTGCCATCGGGCAAAACGTTCCCGGTCCTGTTCGCGACCATCCTCGCCGGCCTGGTCGCAGTCTGGACATTCCGGATCGCCCAGCCATACACCTTCACCGGTCCGTCCCTCTTTTCGTTCCAGCTCGATCCGCGCTGGCTCGACGACATCCAGTTCTGGCAATTGGTGCAGTCCGGCCAGGTTGACTATCCCCCCAGTCACCAATGGACCGAGCGAGCCCCGATCCTCTTCCATCTGCAGAACCTCGTGTTGTGGGGCATGGGACCAGCCCTCGGCCTGGCAGCGCTCGCCGGCATGGGCTGGATCGGCTGGCGCATGTTCGTCTCGCGCCAATGGCCGACCTGGACCCTGCTCATGCCATTCGGCTGGATCGCCTTCCACATCGTCTACTTCGGTATCGCCCTCACCAAAACGATGCGCTACCTGCTCCCGGCCTATCCGTTCATGGTGGTGCTGGCTGCCGGCTTGTTGGGCGCGCTCGCGCAGTGGGGCTGGCGCCGCGGCAGCATCCATGTAGGCCGTATCCACTGGTCGTGGCGGCCGCCGCGCTGGTGCCATCCCGGCGCTGTTCTGCCCATGCTGGTCGTCGGATTGACGGTGGCCTACGCCATCGCGTTCGTATCCATCTACGAGCGTCCACACTCCCGGGTCGCCGCCTCGGAGTGGATCGTCGACAACATCCCGGACGGCTCCACCATCGTCAGCGAGTACTGGGATTCCGGTCTTCCTGTCGGCATTCCCGAACTGGCCGGTCATTCCTGGAACAGCATCAACATCGCCCCGTATGACGACGAGAACCTCGACAAGCTGAACCGCATGATCGGCGTGCTACAGCAGGCCGATTATGTCGTTCTGTCGTCGAATCGGTTGATCGACTCGATTGATCGCCTGCCATGGCGCTATCCGATGGCGAACGCCTATTACGATGCGTTGCTGTCAGGCGAACTCGGGTTCGAGGAAGTGGCCCACTTTACGTCCTTCCCGGAACTGTTCGGCATCAGTCTCGACGACCGCGGCGCGGAGGAAGCGTTCACGGTCTACGACCACCCCGAGGTCCGGATCTTCCGCAAGACGGACAACTGGGACCCGCATGCAGCCTGGTACCTGCTCTACGACGCCCTGGGCCACGGCGGCCTCTCGATCCGCCCGGTGCAAACCCAGCCAGACCGGATGATGCTCGACACCGAAGGCCAGGATGCCGTCCGGTCGGCCTCCGGCTGGCAGTCGCTGCTCGCCCCCGCCTCGCTCGTCAACCGCCTCGCTCCATTGGTCTGGTACGTGGGACTGCAACTCTTCGCCCTTGCCAGCACGCCCCTCGCATGGCGACTCTTCGCCTGGTTGCCTGACCGGGGCTACGCCCTCTCCAAGACGCTCGGCATCTTCCTGGCCGGATGGATCACCTGGTGGCTGGGGTCATTCCCGGCCATCGGCTTCGGGCTCCCGTCCATCGTGGTTGGCTGGATCGCGATCCTGGCGAGTTCGGGCATCATCCTTTGGCGCGCAGGGCCACGCTTCCAGGCCGATATCGCGCCCCGCTGGAAATGGATCGTCTCGACCGAAGTTGTCCTGCTGGCGGGATTTGCTGGGGCCCTGCTCCTGCGGTCTGGCAACCCGGATCTCTGGTTGCCCACCCGGGTCGGCACCCAACTCCAGGACATGGCAGCCTTCACCGCCGCCGCCTTTACGCCCGGCTTTCCCGTCTACGATCCGTGGCTGGTCGACGGCACCATCCACGACTTCACCTTTGGTCTGATTCCGTGGGCGATGCTTACCCGGCTGACCGGAATCGACCCCGCCATCGCCTACTCGCTGGCGCTCGGCACGCTCGCCGCGCTCGTGCTGCTCAACGCCTGGTCGCTCACCACTCTGCTCGTCCACCGCTTCATCCGGATCCGGTCAACCTGGACGACGCTGGCATCGGGCCTGCTTGGGAGTGCGGCGTTCGCCCTGCTCGGACCCTGGGGTATCGCTCAGCGCGTGGCGACCGGCGACTGGTCGCTCAATGACAGCGGAAACCTGATCGACGCCGTAAAGGGTGCCTGGCAGGGCATCACGTCATCGCCAGTGATGCCCGATGGCGCGTGGTGGGCTGTCGCGACATTCACGGGAACCGGCGCCCTCGAAGTGCCGCTCCTCTCCTACCTCACCAACGAATTCGCGATCCAGCAACGCGCCCTGCCGCTCCTCCTGGCAACGCTGATTCCCAGTGTCGGATTCCTGACTCGTACCCGCTCCGAGCAGGTCGACGACGCACGTCCCGGCGATACCCTCGGCTTTCGCCAGTCACTCTGGACGTGGGTCCCGATGCTTGGCGTGGTGATCGGCTGGCTGGTGGCGGCCAATCCACTCTTCGGTGCAGCTGCCTTTGGCCTCACCGCGGTCATGATCTTTCTGGTTTCGGCGAGTTCCAGCGCCTGGCATCACCCCTGGGCCATTGTCCGGGACGCGATCACCACCGTGCTGGCCATTGGCATCATCGCCACTGCCGCGATTTGGCCGTTCCTAAGGATGTATGGGACGTTCGCCACGCTCCGGCAACCACTCTCCCAGGCGCTGGATGTCGCCAATCTCGTTACCCTGATTGGCACCGTCTGGGTGGGGATCGTGGTCTGGCTGTCAGTTCGGGGCGTGATGGCCCTGTGGCCAGGCCAGGATGATCCCGCCGACATTCGCTTGCGACTCCCGGCGATGGTGCTCCTCCCGCTGGCAGTGGCATTTGCCTGGATCGTCGGCTTCCCGATCCTCCTGGTCCCAATCCTGGTGATCGGCGGATTTCTGCTGGTCTGGCAGTGGCAGGAGCACGCTCCATATCTCGTCCTGCTCGCCGTCGTCCTGACCGCGCTGGCGCTCGTGATGTTCGGGAGCCTGTACGAATTCCAGACCTGGCCCCAGCAGCAGAACATTCCCCTGCAATTCCAACTGATCGCCTGGACACTGCTGGCCGTCCTCTTCGTCCTGGCGACGCTCTATCTGGCCTACATCGTAAGGAGGCCGAGAGGACCACTGAAAGGCGTGGCTGCCGGGCTGGCACTCGTTGCCACGCTGGTGCTGGCTGCACCGGGCCTCACCTATCCGCTGCTCGCGATCCCCCAGCAGCAATCCGACCGATTGACCGACGACTCCCGGTCGCTGAACGCCACGTCGTTCATGACCGACGGGACACTCGATATCAATGCCAACGGCCAGCCAGTCGAGTCGTACCCGCTCGCGCCCGACCAGGCGGCGGTTGCCTGGCTGCGGTCATCGATCACCGGGCTGCCGACCATCGTGGAGGCGCCGGCCAACGGCGGGGGTTGGGGCGGCAGGATCAGCGCCCTGACCGGCTTCCCCACCGTACTCGGCTCGATACCAGTCGAAATGCAGCAGCGCCCGGGCATGGATCGTCTGGTGAACTGGCGCGCCGAAGATGTGCGCACCCTCTATACCTCCACCGGTCCGCTTGCCGATGTTGAACCCATCCTGCAGGACTACGGGATTCAGTTGATCTACGTTGGTCCATTGGAACGGATAACGTATGGTGAGGCTGGATTGGCGAAATTCGACCTCGCGGTGGAAACTGGGGAACTTGAACGCGTCTATGCGGAGGATGGCGTGTCCATCTATTACTACGGCGCCGTCCGCAACTCCCGGGAGCCCGGTTCATGAACGTTGTACGCCCAACCTTTGATGCCACCCGCGACGAATCGTTGTGGGAAATGGTTGTGGACTTTCTGCTGCAAAACGAGGCCTCGAACACCCTTCAACTCGCCGGCCTGTGGGAGAACCGTCAATTCCAGCAGGCGGTCACCACCTTGATCGCCATCGATGACGACGGCCAGGTGCGCGGTGTCGCCTCTCAGGGCGGCACGTTTCTCATGCTGCTCTCGGCTGGCATGGACGACGCGGCAGCAGACGCGATCCTGATCCATCTGGTGGAGCGCGACCTGAATGTGCCGGGCATCATGGGCCCGACCGACACCGTCAAAAGGTTTGCCCAGCGATGGGCGCGATTGACGAGTGGATCGGTCGCGCCAGCCACCGCCAATCGAATTCTGCAGACCAGCTCGGTGATTGCTCCCACCGGCGTGGAAGGATCGTGGCGGCACTTCACCGCCGAAGACCGCGATCTCTTGAAGAAGTGGTTTACGTGGTTCGCACTCGACGCCGAAGGCGCCCGGTTCGAACAGGCCCAACGCGCCGGGATTGCGATGCTGACCCGCGTGCTCGAGACTGGAAGCGGCATCTTCTGGCTCGATGCCTCCGGCAAGCCGGTCAGCCTCGCCTGCTACAAGGGGCGAACCCCGCACGGCATGCGCATCGGCCCGGTCTTCACCCCCGAGAAGTACCGACGGCATGGTTTCGGTGCGGCAGTCACCGCCGCTGTCACCCGCTTCGTGCTGGATGAGGGCTTGCAGTTTGCCTGCCTTTACACCGACGCCGATAACGCCACGGCGAACCACATCTACGAAGCCATCGGCTACCGCTTCGTCTCCGACTCGATGCAGTACCGCTTCATCCGGTCCACGTTCGACGACGATTATGACGACTAACGAGGAGAGTCCAGCGCCACCCCTCACGGCCGCCAACGCACGTCAGGTGGCGCAGGAATGGGTCGAAACAGCGGGACGACATCTGCCGGGATTTGCTGGTGCCTGGTTGGCCGGCTCCCTCGCCTGGTTGCCCGATGACGCCCTCATTCCCCGATGGTCCGACACGGACATCTTGATCGTGCTGCAGGGCACAAATCCGCCCAAACTTGGGAAGCTGCTCTACAACGACGTGTTGCTCGAAGTTTCGTTCCTTGAATTTGACGCCGTGGCGGACGCCGCTCGTCTCGCCGCCGATTACCGGGTGAGTTGCAGCTTCGTCCAGGGCACGCTGCTCGCCGATCCGACCGGCAGGTTGGCGGAGGTCCGGGCATCGCTTGCGTCTGGCTTCTTCCGGCCCCAGGCCATCGAGGAACGTATCCATCAGGTACGCGAGGCGTCCCGCTCGGCGCTGACGGGCGAGCCATCGACATCGCGATCACTCCCCTGGCAGGCGATGTGGGTCTTTCCGGCCGGATTGCCCACGCATATGCCGCTGTTGGCGATTGGGGAGAACCCCACGGTCCGCAGACGCTATGAAAAGGTTCATGCCGTCTTCGCCCAGGCTGGCCGCAGCGACCTCTACGACGACCTGCTGGCGGCCACCGGCTACGGTGACCTGACCCACGACGACGTTCTCGCCTTCTGGGAAGCCACCGCGACAGCGTTCGACCGGGCAGCGCCATTTTCCACCAGTGCAACGCCATTCTTCGCGTCGGACATCAGCCCGGTTGCCCGGCCGATCTCGATCGGTGGCACATGGGCAGCCATCGAAGCGGGACATCATCGGGAAGCACTCTTCTGGCTGGTCGCCACTCAGGCGCGGAGCCTTGCGATCCTCGAGGAAGTCGCTCCCGAGGCGATTGACGACCGGCTTCAGGAGAATTTCCTGAGGCTCCTCAACCGCCTGGGCCTCGCG